>DASZJY010000447.1:0-6343 GCA_035947635.1 Acidimicrobiales bacterium
GGCCGCCCGGTGGTGGCTCTCGACACCGGCTTCCCCGCCCACCTGCCCACCGGTGAGGGCCTGTTGCCCTTCGCCGGCGCCGACGACGTGGAGGCCGCCGTCGAGAGCCTCCGGGCCAACTACGAGGGGCACCGGCGGGCGGCCCGAGCCCTGGCCGAGGAGCACCTCGACTCCGACCGCGTCCTCGGCCGGCTGCTCGACGAGCTGTCGAGGGCGGCATGACCGTCAGCCTCGCCCCACCCACCGACGTTGACGTCGTCCGTTGCCTCGCCGAGGGGCTCCGCCGCCGCGGCGAGCACGCCGGTGTCGCCGCCGTCGACCGAACCGCTTACGCCTACGCCACCAGCTTCCCGTTGGAGGAGGTGGTGGCCCGGCTCGACGACGGGCGGACGCTGCACCTCATCCTCAAGGACCTCACGTGGGACGCCCTGCTCGGCGACGCCCGTCGCACCAAGCCGCCGTTCCTGTACGAGCCCCGCCGGTGCATGCGGACCTACGACAGCATCCTGCCCGGGACGGGGGTGGGCGTCGCCTGTTGGGGAACGCTGTCCGACGGACGGTCGGGCCGCCACCTGCTCCTCCTCGAGCGGGTCCCGGGCGTGGAGCTCTGGCAGGTGGGAGACCTCGAGGTCTGGGCGTCGGTCGCCCGCTGGCTCGCCCGGTTCCACCTGGCGTTCGCCGCCGAAGGGGAGGCGGTCGGCCGCCGAAACCCGCACTTGCTCCGCTACGGCCCCGAGCTGCTCCGGACGTGGCCGGGCCGCGCCCTCGCGGTCGCCACCGCCCGGGGAGCGGAAGAGAACCAGCGCCGCAGCCTCCGGCAGGTGGTCCGAAGCTACGACTTCGTGGTCGACCAGCTCACGGCCGGCCCTCAGCAGCTCGTCCACGGCGAGCTCTACCCCTCGAACGTCCTGGTCGGGCGGGCGCGCGCCGGCGGCAGCACCGACGTGTGGCCCGTCGACTGGGAGATGGCGGGCGTGGGGTCGTCGCTGCTCGACTTGGCCGCCCTCACCAGCGGATGGCCGGGAACGGAGCAGGACTCGCTGGTGGACGCCTACCTCGAAGAGCTGGGCCCGGCGACGTGGTGGGCCGACCGGCACGAGCTCACCACCGTGCTCGACTGCTGTCGGCTCCACTACGCCCTGCAGTGGCTCGGCTGGTCCCCCGAGTGGTCCCCGCCCGCCGAGCACGCCCGTGACTGGGTGGAGGAGGGCCTGGCAGTGGCTGAGAGGCTTGGCCTGACATGAGCGGTCAGCGATGCCTCATCGTCAACGCCGACGACTTCGGCCAGTCGGCCAGTGTCAACCGCGGGATCGCCCGGGCCCACGAGCAGGGCATCGTCACCTCGGCCACCCTGATGGTGCGCTGGCCGGCCGCCGGGGAGGCGGCCGCCTACACCCGCGCCCACACCGGGCTCAGCGTCGGCCTCCACCTGGACCTGGGCGAGTGGGAGTACGCGGATGGGGACTGGCGGGCGCGCTACGAGGTCGTCGACACGGATGACGCCGACGCCGTCGACGCCGAGGTGGGCCGTCAGATCGACGCGTTCCACCGCCTGCTCGGGCAACACCCGACCCATCTGGACTCCCACCAGCACGTCCACCGCAACGAGCCGGTGCGCTCGGCGCTGCGGCGGGCGGGCGACCGCCTCGGCGTCCCCGTCCGCCATCACCACGCGGGCGTCCGGTACCGCGGTGACTTCTACGGACAGGACGCCCGCGGTTGGCCCTTCCCTCAGGCCATCACGGTGGCAGGGCTGGTCGGCGTGCTCGAGACCCTCCCCGAGGGCATCACCGAGCTCGGCTGCCATCCGGGAGAGCCCGACGGGCTCGACAGCACCTACCGCGTCGAACGGGCGGCGGAGGTGGAGACGCTCTGCGACCCACGTGTGCGGTCCGCCCTGGAGCGGCTGGGCATCGGGCTGCGGTCGTTCGCCGCCCTCGACGAGCCGCTGCTCTGCGCCCACGGGCGCTGAGTAGGCTCCGGCGGCATCTCCCGACCTCATCGCCTCGTGCCGGCGTGGCAGCCGACGGCCTGAAGGTGGTGATCGCCCCGGGCGCCTTCAAGGGCTCCCTGGCGGTCACCGAAGTTGGCGCCTCCCTTGCCGAGGGCGTCGGCCGGGTGTGGCCCGACGCCAGCATCGAGGTGCTTCCCCTCTCCGACGGCGGGGACGGGTGGGTGGAGAGCATGGTGTCGGCCGCCGAGGGTGACGTCGTCGACGTCGAGGTGCGGGGCCCGCTCGGGGACGACGTCGAAGCCCGCTACGGGCTCATCTCGTCCGAAGGGGTCACCACCGCGGTGATCGAGATGGCGTCGGCCTCGGGCCTCGTCCTCGTCGCCAGGGACTACCGGGACCCACGCCGGACCACGACCTACGGCACCGGCCAGCTCATCCGCGACGCCCTCGACCGGGGCGCCCGCCGGCTGCTCGTCGGCGTGGGAGGCAGCGCGACGAACGACGGTGGGGCGGGGATGGCGTCCGCCCTCGGCGCCGTCCTCACCGGGGCGGACCGCGACGAGCTCCCACCCGGCGGTGCCGCGCTGGCCGACCTCGATTCCGTCGACCTCTCCGGCCTCGACCGCCGGTTGCGCGACGTCGAGGTCGTGGTGGCGAGCGACGTCGACAACCCCCTGCTCGGGCCCGAAGGTGCGTCCGCCGTCTACGGCCCGCAGAAGGGCGCCGCGCCCGAGGTGGTCGAGGAGCTCGACGCCGCCCTGGCCCACTTCGCCGATGTGGTGGAGGCCGCGGTCGACCGCCGCTTGCGCGACGAGCCGGGAGCCGGTGCCGCCGGTGGCCTGGGCTTCGGGCTCATGGCGTTCTGCGGCGCCCGCTTGCAGCCCGGCGTCGAGCTCGCCCTCGACTCTCTCGGAGCCGACCGGGCCCTCGCCGGTGCCTCGCTGGTCATCACCGCCGAGGGCATGCTCGATGCACAGACGCTGGCGGGCAAGCTCCCCGTCGGCGTGGCGCGTCGGGCCCGCAAGCACGGCGTGCCGGTCGTCGCGGTGGGGGGCGCCGTCGCGCCGATGGACCCGCCGACCGTCCGACGCCTCCACGACGAGGGCATCGCCGTGGTCTGCTCCACGGTGGAAGGTGCGGCCAGCGAGGACGAGCTCATGGACGGCGAGGCGACCCGCCGACGCCTCGAGCGGGCCGGCGAGCGCATCGCCGGGCTGGTCGAGATGGGCCGCCACCTCGGCTGAGGGGAGGTCAGGGTGAGGCGACCTCGTCGGCCGCCACCATGGTGACGGCGGCGGCCAGCACCAGGAGCAGGGCCCCTGCCACCCCGCTCAGCTCGAGACCCACCAGCCCGGCGGCAAGGGTGACGAACGGGCCCAGGCGGATGGTCGCCCGCTCCACCCGTCGCTGCACCACCACGTTCTCGACGACCTGGTAGGCGGCAAAGGCCAGGGCCAGCACGAGGGCGCGGTCCCCCGACTCGACCGCAGCCAGCCCGACGATCGGGCCGGCGCCCACCACCACCCCGGCCAGCGGGACGAGGTCCCACAGGCCCACCCAGATGGCGAGCGGCGCGGGACCGGGGACGTCAGCGGTGCGGGCGAGCGCATAGGCGAACAGGCCTGCGGCCAGGGCCATGGTGAGGCTGGCGCTGGCGTAGCCGAACGCCCGCCCGTAGACCTTGCGAACCACTGTGCGCAGGCGCGCTCGACGGGCCGGATCGGGCACCTGGTCGAGCGCCGACCGGGCGATGCGGGGGCCGTGGAGGAGGAAGAACACCGTGAGCACACCGGTGGCCAGGTAGGCGACGCCGCGCGTGGCGGCGGCCCGGATGGCCTCTGCCGGCGTCCCGCCCCGCAGGCGTTCGGGCACTTCGTCGACGAAGCGGCGTGTGCGCTCCTCGAGGTCGAGGTCCCGGGCGAGCTCGCCGAACCGCTCCGACCGCTCGAGCTGGCGGGCCCGTTCGGGGGCGGCCTCTTCCAGGCGACGGGTCTGCGTACGGACGTCGTCGACGAGGCTGTAGACGACCGCCGCCGCCCCCCCGACGATGGACACCATCACCAACCCGACGGCCAGCCCCCGGCGCATGTGGCGCTGGAGCCGGGTGACGATCGGGTGCAAAAGGCCGGCGAGCACGCCGGCCACGAGGATCCACCCGATCACCCGCATCGACGCGTCGATCACACGCAGCAGGGCGAGGGTGAGACCGAGGGCGCCGACCGCCATGACGACCGACCGGGGTGTGAGGCGGAGCCGCGCTCGGCTGGCGGGCCGCCTCAGGTCGGGCTCGGCCATGGCGTCGGTACAGTACCGGCGTGTCCGGCTCCGGGCCCGGTCGAGAGACCGCGCCGACACCGCCCCCTCGACGCGAAGCTGCCCCGCAGGTGCTCGAGGTGGACCTCGACTGGCGGTCGGTGGCGTGGGCGCTCGGCGCCTTCATCGCGCTGGTTGCGGCCACCGGCCTGGTGCGCTCGGCCCCCCGGGCGGTGACGGTGCTGGCCGTCAGCACGATCCTCGCCCTGGCCCTCGATCCGCTGGTGAGCCGGGTACAACGGGCCCTGGGCGGCCACCGCACCGCGGCGGTCACCGCCGTCATGCTCGTCGTCCTCGCTGTGGTCACCGCAGCCGTCCTGCTGCTCGGGCCGCCCGCCGTCGACCAGGCCCGGGACCTGGGCCGAGACATCGACAGGGTGGTGGCCCAGATCAACGACCTCCCGTGGATCGGGGAAGACTTGCGCCGGGCGGGCACCGCCGAAGCCGTCGAGCGCTGGATCGAGGAGCTTCCCGACCGTTTGACGGGCGAGGACACGCCACTCGGCGACGTCGCCTTGCGCGTGGCCGACGCCCTGCTGGCGACCGCTTTCGCGGTGCTCGTGATCATCGGCCTCCTGCTGGACGGTCCCCGCCTGGTCCATGGGGCACGCCGGCTCGTGCGCCCGGGCCAGCGCGAGCGGGCCGACCGCATCGGCCGGCTGGCCTACGACACCGTCGCGAAGTACGTCGCCGGGTCGTTGATGGTGGCGGTGGTGGCCGGTGTCGCCACCCTGGTGGCGGGCCTCGTGCTCGGCGTGCCCCTGGCCCCGCTGGTCGCCGTCTGGGTGGCGCTGTTCGACCTGGTTCCCCAGATCGGCGGCGCCGCCGGCGGCATCCCGTTCGTGCTGCTCGGCTTCACCAAGAGCGCCGGCACCGGCGTGGCCTGCGCGGTGTTCTTCATCCTGTACCTGCAGTTCGAGAACCACCTGCTGAGCCCGTTGATCGTGGGCCGGGCGGTGAAGCTCTCGCCCCCCGCCACCATGACCGCCGCGCTGGTCGGCGTGTCGGCCGGCGGCGTCGTCGGTGCCCTGCTGGCCGTTCCCCTGGTCGCCGCCGCCAAGGTGGTGTACCTCGAGCTGCGGTCCGGCCGCACCCCCGCCCCGGCGGTGACCCCCACCTGACCGGATACCGCCGGGGGCGTCGTATCGTGACGCGGTGACAACGGACGTGCTCGTCCGCAACAACGTCACCGTCGGCGGGAACTCCGACGGTCGGCCGATGCTGCTCGCCCACGGCTTCGGGTGCGACAAGAACATGTGGCGCTTCGTCGTCCCCGCGTTCGAGGACCGATTCCGGACGGTGGTCTTCGACTACGTCGGAGCGGGCGGGTCCGACCTGAGCGCCTACGACCCCGATCGCTACGTCTCGCTGCACGGCTACGCCAGGGACGTCCTCGAGATCTGCGAGGCGCTGGACCTCCGCGACGTGGTGTTCGTCGGCCACTCGGTGAGCTCGATGGTCGGCGTTCTGGCCGCCAACGCCGAGCCCGAGCGGTTCGGCGCGCTGGTGCTGGTGGGGCCCTCGCCCAGGTACATCGACGACGACGGCTACGTCGGCGGCTTCACCCGGGAGGACATCGAGGGGCTCCTCGCCTCCCTCGACAGCAACTACCTGGGGTGGTCGAGCGCCATGGCCCCGGTGATCATGGGCAACGCCGACCGGCCCGAGCTCGGCGCCGAGCTGACCGCCAGCTTCTGCCGCACCGATCCCGAGATCCAGAAGCGCTTCGCCCGCGTCACCTTTCTGTCCGACAACCGTGACGACCTCGGGCGGGTCAGCGTCCCCGTGCTGGTGCTGCAGTGCTCAGACGACGCCATCGCTCCCGAGGCGGTCGGCGCCTACGTGCACGAGCACATCCCGGAGAGCCGATTGGTGAAGCTCGAGGCGACCGGGCACTGCCCCAACCTGAGCGCGCCCGAAGAGACCGTCGCCGCCATCGCTGCCTTCCTGTCCGAGCAGTGACGGACCAGGGCGAGCTCGTCACCGGGGCTCCGGCCGACAACCCCTTCCTCACCGCCCTCCTCGAAGACGACCCCGAGGAGCTCCACGACAACGCGCCGTGCGCGTATCTGTCGG
>DASZJY010000448.1:0-3483 GCA_035947635.1 Acidimicrobiales bacterium
CGGGGATCGACGCCGGTGGCACGCCGTAGCGGGCGATCACGCCGTACTCGTCGGTGACCGTCTTGGCTCGCCGGTCGACCTGCACGACCCTGGCGCCGCTGACCACCTGGGCCAGGTCCTTGTCGGGCGTCATCACGACCACCTGGTCGACCCGGTCGTCGGCCGCCGCGACACGGGCGGCGGCGGCGAGGGCGTCGTCCGCCTCCAGCTCGACCATCGGGAAGACGACGATTCCCAGGGCGGCGAGGGCGTCCTCGAGGAGAGGGAACTGGGCGAGGAGGGCCTCGGGCATCCCCGCGCTCGACTTGTAGCCGGGCCAGCGGTCGTTGCGGAACGACTCAATGACGTGATCGGTGGCCACGCCGATGTGGGTGACGCCCTCCTCCAGGAGCCCGAGGACGCTCCACAACACGCCCCGCGTGGCGGCCACGTCGTTCTCGGCCGAGTGCTCGGGCGCCGGCATCCCGTAGTGGTGGCGGAACAGCTCGTAGGTGCCGTCGAGGAGGAAGACCCTCACCCGGTCAGCCTGCCAGCCTCCGTCAACCGCTGCCCAGCCGCTCGCGTACCGCCTGGTAGCGCGACGACCGCCGTAGGGGCTCCAGATCGGGGTCGTTGTCGAGCGTCGTCCGGTCGACGAACCCTGCCTCGGCCGCCCGCTCGAGCCACTCGAGAGCCGACTCCTCGTCGCCGACGCACGCCAGGCTGCAGGCGACGTTGTAGGCGACCCGGGCCGGCTCGTCGGGGCGGGCGTCGAACGCGCGCTTCCCGACGGTGGCCGCTTCCTGGTAGCGGCCGGCGTCGTGCAGGTGCGACTGAAGGTGCACGAGGGCGGCGGTGCCGGCCCCCGCCGTGGCGACCAGGCGCTCGACCAGCTCGCCGACCAGACCCCGCCGAGCGACCGCGTCGGCGACGATCGGGCTCCACGGCCCGAACCGCTCCTCCGCGAAGGCGACGGCGAAGCCGTCCATCGCCTCCTCCACTCGTCCCCCGTCGAGGGCGAGCATGCCCGTGAGGAACCCGTTCGGCGTGTGCCCCTCGGGCATGTCCGCCAGGACAGCGGTCGCGTCGGCGGCGCCGGTCGAGGCCAGGCTGGCCCACGCGCGCAGCTCCACTGCGGCCGCCGCGAGCTGCGGCGGGGGGGCGCCGGCCAGGACGATCTTCGCCTGCTCCTGGGCCCGGAAGACGTCCTTGCGAGCGAGGGCGCGGTAGCCCTCGACCAGCGGCCCCTGCTCCTCGAGGGTCCTCTCCTGTTTGAGCGCGCCGTAGTTGTGGGCCACGAAGAAGGCGGCGAACATGGCGGCGAACACCTGGCCCTGGGCATAGGCGAAGAGGGCGGCGCCCGCAGCCACCGCGATGGACACCTTGTGGGCCGCCTGCTGGCCACCGGCGCCCATGACCCGGCGCAGCAACGAGGCGGTCACGTTCCCCCCGTCGAGGGGCAGGACGGGGAGGAGGTTCACGACCGACCACACGATGTTGACGTAGATCGCCAGACGGACGACCAGGTCCCACGTCGACGAAAGCTCCACCCCCGACCGGTCGACGAGGATGGCGGGCAGGCCGAGCAGCACGATGCCGGCCAGCGGCCCGGCCAGGCTGACGACGATGTCGCGCATCCCGGTGAGGGGACCGGAACCCCATGTGAGCCCGCCCATGCCCTGGAGCAGGATCTGCGGTCGTTGGCCGTAGAACCGGAACATCACCGCGTGCCCGAGCTCGTGCACGAGCACCGACACTGTCAGCACGGCGACCCACGTGAGCAGGACGGTCACGCTGCCCGCTCCGAAGCCGAACAGGGCGGCGATCACGAGGAACGTGGGGTCGATCCGCACGGGGATCCCGAAGATGCGGAACGAAGGGCCGGCTGCCATTTGGACTCAGGGTACGGGGCGAGCCGTCGCTACCGGGAGGCGAGGTGGTTGTTCAGCCGTCGAGCTCGCGGCGGCCCTCGAGGGCCCGGCCGAGGGTCAGCTCGTCGGCGTACTCGAGGTCGCCGCCAACGGGGAGGCCGCTGGCGATGCGGGTCGTCCGCACTCCGAGGGGCTTGAGAAGCCGGGCGAGGTACATGGCGGTGGCCTCCCCCTCGATGTTGGGGTTGGTGCAGAGGATGACCTCGGTGACCCCCTCGCTGTCGAGGCGGGCGAGGAGCTCCTTCACCCGCAAGCGGTCGGGGCCGATGCCCTCGAGGGGGCTGATGGCCCCCTGCAGCACGTGGTACCGCCCGCGGAACTCTTGGGTCTTCTCGACCGCCACCACGTCGCGGGGCTCCTCGACCACGCAGACGACGGTGGGGTCACGCCGGGAGTCGAGGCAGATCTCGCACTCCTCGCCCTCGCACACGTTGAAGCAGCGCTTGCAGAACGACACCCGCTCCTTGGCCTCGGCGATGGCGCGGGCCAAGCGCAGGGCGTCGTCGCTCGAGAGCTTGAGCAGGTAGAAGGCGATGCGCTGGGCCGACTTGGGCCCGACGCCGGGGAGGCGGCCGAGCTCGTCGATCAGGCTCTGGACCGGGCCGGCGTACAGGACATCTCCTTCCGGAGCCGCGCGAGCGGCTAGCCGAAGGGCCCGCCGCCGCCCAGACCGCCGCCCAGACCGCCGCCCAGACCGCCGAGGTCGAAGCCGCCCATGGCCGACTCGTTGAGCTTCTCCACCTTGGCCATGGCGTCGTGGATGGCGGCGAGCACCAGGTCTTCGAGCATGGCCACGTCGTCGGGGTCGACGGCGGCGGGGTCGATGGTGACCCCGCGGAACTCCATGCCGCCGCTCACCCGCACCTTCACCACCCCGCCCCCGGACTGGCCCTCGACCTCCTGCTCGGCGGCCTGGGCGCGGGCCTCCATGAGCTGCTCCTGCATCTTCTGAGCCTGCTTGAGCAGCTGGTTCATGTCGGGCTGCTTGGGCCCACCGGGCTTGGCCACGGGCTACTCCTCCACCACCTGGGCGCCTTCGAACGCCTGCATGACGTGGTCGAGGGGCGAGGCTAGCGCCCCCGGGGGGGCGTCACGGAGGTCACGCACGTCGACGTCCTCGTCGGGCGGCTCGGGGACGGGAGGGGCGCCCGGCGGCGGTGTGGTCGGCTGGCGGTCGACCACGAGCTTCAGGGGGATGCGCCGGCCGAAGTGGGCTGAGAGGGCCTGCTCGACCTCGGTCCGAGCCTCCTCGCAGCGGTCGCGGTGCACGGCGTTGGGGAGGGCGAAGAGGACGGTGCCTCCCTCGACCGAGACGAAGCGCCCGACTCCGAACCGCACCTTGGCACGTCGGCTCAGCCGCTCGAGGATGTGGTCGCCCCAAGCCAGGGTTAGGTCGTCACGGGTCGGGAGCGGACCGTCGTCGCCGGTGGCGGGCGGCGGGGGTGCCGTCGCCTGTGGGGCCGCCGCCTTCGGGGGCGGCGCCGGGGGGGCAGGTCCGGACGGCAGACCGCCCGGCGGGCCTGGGGGTGCGGTCGGCGTGGGAGCCGGCGCCGGGCGGGCGGCTGGGGGTGGC
>DASZJY010000449.1:0-3397 GCA_035947635.1 Acidimicrobiales bacterium
AGGCGGTCGACGCCCAGGGACTCACCCACCCAGAGCAGCGTCGAAGCGACCGGGGTCGCCGCCCGCCCCGTGCGGCGGGCCAACTCCGCCACGTCGGGACCGACGGCCAGGTCGCGGCTGGCCGCCAACAAGTCGGCGAGGGCGGGCTCGACCCCCTGCTCGGTCAGAGCCTCGGCGAGGCGCGCTCTCGCCCGACGCCGGTAGGGGGTGCCGATGTCGGGGAGCGCCTGCGCCAGCTCGTCGAAGGCCGCCCGGTCGCGTGCGACGACGGCGGCCACGTCGTCGCCCTCGCCCCGCCGGAGGTAGGCACGGACGAGGGTCTCGAGCAGCTCGCTGACCACCGCGGCGGCGCTCACCATGGCATCGACGCGGCCGGGGCGCCCCGCCTGGTCGACCTCGGTCCAAAGGTCGGGGGCGTCGGTGACACTGCGGGCCGTCAGGTAGGCGGCGGCGACGGCCGCCCCCTCGGCCCGCGTCTCCGCCGTCATCCGGCTCACGAAGGTGGGGCCCATGCGGTTCACCACCTCGTTGGCCAGCATCGACGAGACGAGCTCGCGGCGCAGGCGGTGACGGTCGAGGAGGTGGTCGAACCGCTCGGAGAGCTTCGGTGGGAAGTAGCGCACGAGCACCGAGCGGGCCGCCGGCTGATCGGGCACCGGCGACGCCAGCAGTTGGGCGGTCAGGCTGCGCTTGGCCCCTGCCAGGAGGACGGCCAGCTCGGGACGGGTCAGGCCGGCGCCGGCCCGGGCCCGGCTGCGTATGTCCGCGCTGCCCGGGAGAGCCTCGACGGCTCTATCCACCACACCCCCCGCCTCCAGCTCGGCCATGAGCGCCTCGAGCGCCTCGATGTCGGCGGGGCTGGCGGCGTGGGCGCGCGCCAGGGCCATGCTCTGAAGAGAGCAGTTGGCGAGGACCGCCTCCACCACGTCGTCACAGACCTGGTGCAGCAGCGAGTCGCGCTCCTCGTCGTCGAGGTCGCCTGCCTCGACCGCGAGCCCCAGGAGGATCTTGATGTTGACCTCGTGGTCGGAGATGTCGACGCCGGCCGAGTTGTCGATCGAGTCGGTGTTGATGCGGCCGCCTCGGCGCGCGTACTCGATGCGGGCCCGCTGGGTGAACGCCAGGTTGGCGCCCTCACCCACCACCCGGGCGCGCACGCTCGACGCCGTCACCCGCACGTCGGTGTTGGCGCGGTCGTCGATCCCCACGTCGGGCTCGGTGCTGGCGCGGACGAAGGTCCCGATTCCCCCGGCGAACAGCAGCGTGGCCGGCGCCTGGAGGATGGCCTGGATCAGCTCCGCCGCCGTGGGGTACTCGTCGGCCACCCGGAGCGCCGCCTGGGCCTCGCCGCTCAAGAGGATCCGCTTCTCCAGACGGGACCACACCCCCCCGCCGGGGCTGATGAGCGACCGGTCATAGTCCTGCCACGAGGAACCGGGCAGGGCGAACAGGCGGGCCCGCTCGCGGTAGGAGACGGCGGGGTCGGGGTCGGGGTCGACAAAGATGTCACGGTGGTCGAAGGCGGCCACCAGGCGGATGTTCGGGGAGCGGAGCATGCCGTTGCCGAACACGTCGCCGGACATGTCGCCGATGCCCACGACGGTCACAGCTTCGGAGTCGGGGTCCACGTCCAGCTCGGCCAGATGCTGACGCACCGCCACCCACGCGCCCCTCGCGGTGATGCCGAGGGCCTTGTGGTCGTAGCCGTCCGAGCCGCCCGACGCGAAGGCGTCACCCAGCCAGAAGCCTCTGTGACGGCTGATCCGGTTGGCCAGGTCGGAGAAGGTGGCCGTGCCGCGGTCGGCCGCCACCACCAGGTAGGCGTCGTCGGCGTCCCGGCGCCTGGGGACGGGGACGACCCGCTCGCCGACCACATCGTCGGTGACCTCGAGGAGGCTGGTGACGAACAGCTCGTAGGCCTCGGCCGCGGTGATCACCTGCTCGCCGTAACGGCGGCCCTTCACGACGAACCCGCCCTTCGCCCCCGTGGGCACGATGACCGCGTTCTTCAAGACCTGGGCCCGTAGGAGGTCGAGCACCTCGGCGCGGTAGTCGTCGAGGCGGTCGCTCCACCGGATGCCTCCTCTGGCCACCGGCCCCCACCGCAGATGGATCCCCTCGACGGACGGGCCGTGCACGAAGATCTCCCGGTACGGCACGGGCGTGGGGACGTCGGGGACGGACGAGCTCTGCAGCTTGAGGGCCAGGTGGTCGCCCGACCGGACGTAGCGGTTCGTACGCACGGTGGCGTCGACGACGCCGAGGAACCCCCGGAGGATGCGGTCGTGGTCGAGGAGCGCCACCGCGTCGCAACCGTCGACGACCTGGCGGCGCAGCTCGTCGGCCAACTCGGGCCCCTCGTCCCACGACGGGTCGAAGCGGGCGGCGAAGAGGTCGACCAGGGCCTTCGCGATAGCGGCGTGCTCGACCAGCACCCGGTCGACGTAGGCGGTGGTGAAGGCGGTCCCCACCTGCTTGCGGTAGCGGCGGTACGCCCGCAGCACGGCAACGTCCTGCCACACCATGTCCGACCGCAGCACGAGCTGGTTGAGGAGGTCGACCTCGGCCCGCCCGCGCCACAATGCCAGCGCCGCTTCCGAGAGGCGTGGCCCCACCGACGCGACGTCGAGCCGGGAACCGGTGGGGTCGCGCACCCCGAAGTCGTGAAGGTGCACCCGCCCGCCGGCCACCACGTACGAGAGGTCCTCCACCGCCCAGAGGCCCAGGCTCTCGAGGATCGGGAGGAAGCGCGAGAGCTCGACGCCCGCCCCCGGCGCGTACACCTTGAGACGGGCCTGGGCCCGGCCACCAGGGTCGGGGACCAGCACGATCCGGATGTCACCGTCCTCGCTCGCTCCGCCCAGCAGCACGTCTACCTGGAGCACGTCTCCCACCGCACGATGGGCCGGCACCGTCTCCCGGTAGGCGGCAGGAAACCACCCGGTCGCAGTCCGACCGAGGCGGGCGGCGCGCTCCTCGCCCACCCGGTCGACGAGCGCGGCCACGAGCTCCTGCTCCCAGGTGCGGCAGAGGAGCCGGAGCTCCCGCTCCAGCGCGTCCACCGCGACGTCGCCCACCGGAGCGTCGACGTGGACGACGAGCCGCAGCAGGGCCTCGGGCCGATCGGCCAGAGCGACGTCGGCGTCGACCCGCACGCCGTCGAGCTGCGTGAGCAGGAAGCGCTCCAGCCGCCGACGCAGCGAGGACGAGTAGAGCTCGGTGGGGACCGAGAGCAGGGCAGAGACGGTCCGGCTGTCCGGCTCCACGCGGACGATGGCGCGGACGTCGTGGCGCTGCTCGGCGCTCAGCAGCTCGGCCAGCGTCCGGCGCAGTGCCGCCACGTCGAACTGGAGCAACTCGTCCTTGGGCAGGGCCTCGAAGAGCGAGACGAGCGTCG
>DASZJY010000450.1:0-3768 GCA_035947635.1 Acidimicrobiales bacterium
TGGTCGGCGCCCCGGTCGCCGGGCTGCTCGCCGCCTGGGTGCTGGCCGCAGAGGCCCACCGGCGCCGCGAGCCCGCCCTCGCCTTCCTGGCCATGGCATCGGTCGTCATCGGTCTGGCCACGTCGGCGCTCGCCGCCAACCTCGACTCGGGCGACTGGGCCGTCGGGCTGGCCGCCGCCTTCCTCGTGGTCGAGGTCGTCGCCCTCGGACTGCGCACCGACGCGTTCTGGGCCCGCCCGGTGGCCGCCGCAGGGGCGGCCGCCGAGGTGGCCGCCGGCGCCGTCACCGCGGTGGCTGTCCAGGCCGCCGCTGTCTACGGCCCCGACTGGACATCGGTGTCGCCGGTGCCCGGCGGCCGCGACGAGATGGTCGGCCTGAGCTTCACCCTCGCCGCCCTGGCGTGGGTGGCCGCCGACCTGCGGCGCTACCGGGGCACCCCTCGCCCACCGGCGACCGCCCTCATCCGGGGTGGGGGCTGGGAGACCGGCACCCTCGGTGCTGCCGCCAGCTCGGTCCTCGCCGTGCTCTACGCCACCGCCTCGGGGCCGGCTGCCGCCGCCGCCTTCGTCGCCGTCGCCGCGGTGGCCGTCGCCGGACGCCGGCCCTCGGCGGGACTGCTGGCAGGGCTCACCGGTCCGTGGGCCCTCCTCACCTCATCGGAGCATCCCCTCGCCGGGTCGGTGGTGACGATGATGGCGGCGGTGCTGGCGGCGCTGGCGGCCGTCGACCGCTCGGAGGACGAGACGGCGGCTCCCGGAGCCGACCTGGCCCTCAGCGCCTCGTCCATCGGCGCCGCCGGCCTGGCGGTCGTCGTCGCCCTGCCGCTCCTGTCTGCCGAGGTGGCGGTGGCGCTCGCCGGCGCAGCTCTGTGGTTGCTGGCCTCCGTGCTCGACCGGGGCCGGCCCCGGCTCGGCGACGTCGCCCGCAGCGCCCTCGTGCTCCCGGTGGCGGCCGCGGTCGTGGGCGCCCCCCGGAGCACCGTGCTGGCGACCGCGTTCGTGATCGCCCTGTTGGTGGCCGACACCGTGCGGTTCGATCGCCCCTCGCTCGGCTTCCGGGCGGCAGCGGCTGTTCAGGGCCTGGTCGTCCAGCTGGCGTTGGCCGTCGGGCTGTCGGTGGCGGAGATCGGGCTCGCCTTGTGCGTCACCGCGGTCGCATGGACAGGGCTCGGGGCTGTCGTCGACGACCGTTGGCGCCCGCCCTTCGCCGCCGCCGCGGCAGGCGCGCTGGGCCCGGGCATGCTCCTCGCCGCCGTCGACCCGGACGCCCTGGCCTCGGCTCTGATGGTCGCCGGCGGCGTGGTGCTCGCCGCCGGGATCGTGTGGGGCCAGCCGCTCGTCGGCCACCTGGGCGGCGCGTTGGCGTCGCTCGGGCTGGCCGGACACCTCACCCTCGCCGGCGTGAGCGCGGCCGAGTCCTACGTCGTGCCGGTGGCGCTGCAGGTGGGTGTCGCCGGCTGGCAGGCTCGCCGCCGACGCAGCATCCCGTCGTGGGCGGCCTACGGTCCCGCCGTCGCTCTCCTCGGTGGCGTGGCGCTGGCCGAGCGAATGGCCGGCGGGCATGGCTGGCACGCCATCGTCGCCGGGACGGTCGGGGTCGTCGCGGTGGCGCTGGGCGGGTGGCGCCGCCTCCTCGGGCCGCTGCTGATCGGGACCGGTCTGCTGGTGGCCGTCACGGTCAACGAGTCGCTCTCCGCTCTCGCCGGTGTGCCCACCTGGGCCTGGCTGGCACTGGCCGGCGCCTTCCTCCTGACTGTCGGCGTCGCCCTCGAGCGCACCGACACCACTCCCGTCGACGCCGGCCGCCGCCTGGTCGACGTCCTCGCCGAGCGTTACGAGTGAGTGCTCCCTACACTCCCGGCCGTGCGCCGTCCGGTCGTGGTCATGGGTCTCGTCGCCCTGGTTGCGGCGCTGTCCGGCGCCTGTTCGGGCGGAGGATCGAGGCCGGCTGCGCCTCCGCCAACCGAGCCCCCGCCGGCCACCATCGCCTGGGAGCTCAGCGGCGGAGAGGTGCACGCCGTCCGCCCGCCGGCGCCCGGCCTGCCCGACGACGTGCGGGCGAAGGTGACGGCGACGCTCGAGCGCTACCTGGCCGACGCCGTCGTGGGCCCGTTGCGGTCGGGGCAGCCGGCGGGCGACCTCGGTGTGGTCTTCACCGCTCCCGCCCTGGGACGGGTGAACGGCCCCGACCGGGCCGCCCTCGTCGACGAGGGCCTGCCGCGGGCGACCGCCCTGCGCTCGGAGGCGGCCACCGCCCGGCTCGGCGCCCTCGCCGGTGACGACCACGCCGTCACCGTCGTGGCCGCGGCGGTCACACTGCGCCTCCACACGGGTGGCGCCGACTCGGTGGCCATCGTCCGCACCGGCGACCTCGTGCTCGTCGCCGACGGCGACGGTTGGAAGATCGACGGCTATGACATCCGCACCACCCGCGACAGCGCCGAGGGCGGAGCGACGACGACGACGGCGCGGGGATGAGGGTCCGCGGCGCCCCGGTGGCGGCGGTGGTGACGGTGCTGATGGCGGCCGCCCTCTTCGGGCTGCGCCCCGCTCGGGCCGCTTTCACGATCCACAAGGTCGACTCCGCCCGGTTCACGGTCGCCCCCGACGAGCCGTTCTTCGTCCTCGTCATGGGCAACGACGGGCGTCCTGGCGACACCATCACCCGGGGCGACGCGCTGCACCTGATCGGCGTGAACCCGAGCCAGGGAAGAGCGACCATCCTCGACATCCCGAGGGACACCTACGTGGACATCCCCGGTCGCGGCCGGGACAAGATCAACGCCGCCCACGCCTCCGGTGGCGCCGCCCTGCAGGCCCGGGCGGTTGGGGCGTTGGTCGGGGTCGAGGTGCCGTTCGTGCTCGACACCGACTTCGAGGGGTTCATGGGCATGGTCGACGAGATGGGCGGTGTCGACGTGGACGTGCCCTTCCCGATGAACGACCGCTTCTCGGGGGCCTTCTTCCCCGCCGGCCGGGTGCACATGGACGGCTTCGGGGCCTTGGCCTTCGCCCGCAACCGGAACATCTCCGGCGGCGACATCCGCCGGACCGAGAACCAGGGATTGCTCATCCTCGCGGGCCTGGCAAAGCTGCGGACGGAGAACCCGAGCGGTCCGGACCTGCTCCGGCACGTGGCCGTGCTCGCCCGCCATGCCCGCTTCGAGGGCGCCACCCTTCGCGACCTGTACCGCCTGGCTCGAGTCGCCCTCTCCCTCGACCCGCAGAACGTCCGCCACGTGGTGATGCCCGGAGCCGGCGGACGCGCCGGAGCGGCGTCAGTGGTGTTCGTGGGGTCCGGCGCCGGCGCCCTCTTCGCCGACCTCCGCGACGACGCCGTGCTCCAGTCGCACTGAGCGCCCAGGACTTCGCCTCGGCCTATTTCTTCCGTCGGCCTCCGACTTGCCGTCGTCGCCCTTGGCCTCCGCCCCGCTCTTGGAGTCGGTCTTGCCGTTCTTGCCGTCTTCGTCGGAGGAGCCCTCCGACCCGTTGCCGCTCTGGCCGTACATGCCCTCGTCCTGGTCGGCGAAGACCCGGCTCTTCAGGGTGTCCTCGGCCTCGATGCGACATCAGGTCATCCTTGCCGACCTTCTCCATGTCGATGACGACGCGACTGGCGTGGCGGAGGCGGGCCCGCTCGACGGGGTTGCGCACGCTGCGGCCGTCGGCGAAGCGGGGCTGCTCCATGCGCCGCTCGAGGTACACCTTGAACGCCTCGTCGGCGCCCTCGGAGAGGTAGCCGAGGCTGCTCAGCAGTTCGCCCATGCGG
>DASZJY010000451.1:0-10215 GCA_035947635.1 Acidimicrobiales bacterium
CCACGACGTCCGCGACCTCACGCTCGACTCGCTCGCCGGCGCGGTCGGGGTGGTGACGCAGGACGCCCACCTGTTCCACGACACCGTCGCCGCCAACCTCCGCTACGCCCGCCCGGCTGCGACCGACGCCGAGATCGAGGCCGCCTGTCGGTCCGCCCGCATCCACGACGTCATCGCCGCCCTCCCCGACGGCTACGACACCCGTCTGGGCGAAGGCGGGTTGACCCTGTCGGGCGGCCAGCGCCAGCGCGTGGCCCTGGCCCGCGCCCTGCTCACCGACCCCCGCGTGCTGGTGCTGGACGACGCCACATCCGCGGTCGACGGGCGGGTGGAGGAGGAGATCCACGCCACCCTCAGGCGCCTCCTCGTGGGGCGGACGACCCTGCTGGTGGCCCACCGCCGGTCGACCCTGCGGCTGGCCGACCGCATCGTGGTGGTCGACCAGGGGGCGGTGGCCGACAGCGGCACCCACGACGAGCTGTTCGCCCGCTCCGCCCTGTACCGCCGCCTGCTGGCCGGCCCCGGCGACGACTCCCTCGACGAATTGGGTCAGGAAAGTGGCGCCATCTCGCGCTCTCAGCGTGCCGGAACGCACGACGGCGATGGCGACGGGCAGGGAGAGGTCACCCCCGCGGCCTGGACGCCAGTCGACGGCCAGGCGCTCACGGCACGGGCGCAGACGGCGCCGCCCGCCTCCGACGGCATGACGGGCCTGCACGGCCTGGCTCGCGGCGGCGCGGGAGCGGCCGACGGTCTGGGTCTGGTGGCGGAGACGCCGGAGCTGCGGGCCGCGGTCGAAGCCCTCCCGCCGCCCGAGGAGCCCGTTCCCGTCGACCTCCAAGCCGAGGACGGGCGCTTCTCTCTGCGCCGCTTCCTCGATCCGTACCGGCGCCCGCTGGCGGCCGGGCTGGCCCTGGTCGTGCTCGACTCGGCCGCCGGGCTGGCGGGGCCCGCCCTGGTGCGGGCGGGGATCGACGACGGTGTGGTGGGTGGGTCGGAGGCCGCCCTGTGGGTGGCGACCGTCGCCTTCCTCGCGGTTGCCCTTGCCGACTGGGCCGTCGTGCGCAGCCAGCAGATCGTCACCGGCCGCGTCGCCGAGCGCCTGCTCCTCGCCCTCCGCGTGCGGATCTTCGCCCACCTCCAGCGCCTGGGCATGGACTACTACGAGCGCGAGCAGGGCGGCCGGGTCATGACGGCCATGACCACCGACGTCGAGGCCCTGTCCCAGGTCCTCCAGCAGGGCCTCGTGCAGGCGGTCGTCGGCCTGGTGACGCTGGTCGGCGTGGCGGTGGTGCTGGTGGTGATGAACCCCGCCCTGTCGCTCGCCACCCTGGCCACCCTCCTCCCCCTTGTCGCCGCCACCGTCTGGTTCCGCCGCCGGTCGGACCACGCCTACCGGAGGGCGCGCGACCGGGTCGCAACCGTCAACGCCAGCCTCCAGGAGAGCGTCACCGGCGTGCGGGTGGCCCAGGCCTACGTGCGTGAGGACCGCAACATCGACGAGTTCCGCCGAGTGGCGCGACACCACCTCGACGCCCGGATGGACGCCCAGCGGCTGGTGGCCACCTACTTCCCCTTCATCGAGATGCTGTCGGTGCTGGCCAGCGCGGCCGTCCTCGGCGTGGGCGCCCGCCTGGTCGACAGCGGCGGCGTGACGGCCGGCGAGCTGGTCGCCTTCCTGCTGTACCTGAACCTGCTGTTCTCACCCATCCACCAGCTCTCCCACGTCTTCGACCAGTACCAGCAGGCCCGGGCGTCGCTGCGCAAGATCACCGAGCTGCTGGCCACCGAGCCCTCGGTGCTCCCGCCCGCCGAACCGGTCGATCCCGGCCGGCTGGGGGGCGGGTTGCGCTTCGAGGGCGTGCACTTCCGGTACCCGGGCGGGAGCGAGGACGCCCTGGCCGGCATCGACCTCGACGTGGCGCCCGGCGAGACGGTCGCACTCGTGGGGGAGACGGGGGCGGGGAAGTCGACGATCGTGAAGCTGGTCGCCCGTTTCTACGACCCCACCGAGGGGCGGGTGCTCGTCGACGGCCGGCCGCTCACGAGCCTCGACCTCGGCGCCTACCGCCGCCAGCTGGGCTACGTGCCCCAGGAGGCGTTCCTCTTCTCGGGCACCCTGCGCGACAACATCGCCTACGCTCGCCCCGACGCCACGCCCGCCGAGGTGGAGGCGGCCGCCCGCGCCGTCGGCGCCCACGACTTCATCGCCCGCCTCCCCGGGGGCTACCTGCACCCGGTGACGGAGCGGGGTCGCTCGCTGTCGGCCGGCCAGCGCCAGCTCGTCGCCCTGGCCCGGGCCCGCCTCGTCGACCCCGCCATCCTTCTCCTCGACGAGGCCACTGCCGCCCTCGACCTGGCCAGCGAGGCGAGGGTCGTGAGGGCCATGGGCCTGGCGGCCAGCGGCCGCACGACGATCCTCGTCGCTCACCGCCTGCAGACCACCCGCATCGCCGATCGCATCGCCGTCGTCGACCGGGGCGCCATCGTCGAGCAGGGCAGCCACGACGACCTCCTGGCCCGGGGCGGCCGCTATGCCGTCCTCTGGGAGATCTTCGCCAGCGGGACTTCACCTGAACGGGCGGCGGAGGTACCGGCTGTCACCGGCACATCCACCACCGGTTCGTGAGGCGACCGGAGCTCTAGGTCGCCGGCGGGGCGGCGGCGACGGGGGCGACCTCACCGTCCAGAGCGATCTCGGGCTCGAGCTCGTCGGACCCGTGGACCAGCCACTCGTGGTTTCGGAAGGCCCGCACATGGAGCATATTGACCTCGCCCTTGAACGACTCGAGGAGGGCGCCGACGACGGCGGGCGCCTCGTCCGACCCGACACCGAGGGCCTCGCCCAGCCGGGCGCTCAGGGTGGGATCGCCCTTCAGGGGGGACGCCCAGAGCCGTTCGAGGTCGGTAGCGGTCCTCACCCCCAACCGCCGGAGCTTGTCCCGGACGGCCTTGCCGTCCTTGCCCCCGGCGAGGCGGAGGGCGAGGGTGGCCTGATCGATCCAGTCCATGAGCTTGCTCACGGTGGTGCGGCTGCGAAGGAGGAGGTCGACGAGGTCGGCGGAGACCAGGTGCTGCATCTCCTCGATGCCCTCCTCGGCGAAGCGCGCCTCCTGCCAGATGTTGAGGCCCTCGATCGAGCTCAGCGGGTAGTCGGTGGTGATGCTCGGGAGCAGGCGGCGCAGGGGCTTGGCGGCGGCGGCCTGGAGCGCCTGCAGCCCCGCCTGGGGGAAGAGCCCGATCAGGAAGGCGGTGACGTTCTTGGCGTCGATCATCGTCTCCGATGCCACATCCGCGCCCGCCGCGTCCCACCAGGGCAGGCGGTCGATGGCGACGATGATGAGCAGGACGAAGACAACTCGAACGGTGGAGGCGATGTAGGCGCCCGTCTTGAGGTCGTCACGGAAGTACCGCCGGGTCAGGTCCTGGAGGATGAAGGCGTAGGCGCCCAGGAACCCGAACCGCAGAGGGTCCGCAGGGACGTCGGGAGGGTCGAACGATCCCTCGCCCGGCACCTCGAGGACCAGCATCCACCCGATGGCGAGGAGGAGGGTGGCCATCAGAACGGGGAAGAAGGCCTCGGTGCGCTCCCTGATCCGGCGCCCGTGGATCGCCTCGAGGGTGCTGACCGCGCTCTTCCCGTATACCGACTCGAACTTCTTCCGGTAGAGGTTGTCCTTGGTCTTGGTCGCCAGCTTCCTGTGCTCCCGCTCCCACAGCAGGTAGTAGTTCGTGTGCTGCGGCGGCATCGGGAGGTTCGAGTACTTGTCGATCTTGAGCCGGAAGAGGTTGAGGACGTACTCGTCGTAGAGGCTCTTGCCCCGGTTCTTTATGAATTGCAGGTAGATCCACCCGGGGATGAAGGAGAGAACGGCGACGGCGGCCACCTTCAACGACGCCGCCTCCTCGTCGTTCACGACGATGGCGAGCGTGGGGATGCCGACGACGACGGCGCTCAGGACGATCCAGGGAACGAGGCGGCCCAACCCCTCGAGGACGAGGCTTCCGGCCGCAGGCGGCGGCTGCTGCTTGGTGCCCTTGGCCCTTGGCATGGAAGCCCCCGTCTCGTCCATCCGCGTCGCCCCCATCCGCCTGGAAAAGAGCCTCTGGCCGGCCGTCTGATACGACGTTAGCGGTGGGTCGCTTCCGCCGCCGTTTCCAGAAAGAATTCAGCCCTCGGTAGGGGGAGGCGGCTGACCGGCTTTGATCACTATGGTGCCGGCGGCCCGGTCGTGCCACCCCCGGCGCAGGGGATCGGCGATGGCGACCAGGTAGATCACGGGGGACAGCAGGAACAAGCCCGGGACCGGGACCAGGGCGGGCAGCACCGGCAACAGGTAGCGCATGATCGATGCCGTCCAGTCGGGATGCTGCCCGTCGGTCTCGCGGACGACCTCGATGCCGAGTGCCCGCTTGCCCACCGTCTGGCCGCGTTGGCGGATGAGCACCACTTCGTAGACGGCGGCGATGCCAGTGGCGACGAGCTGCGCCCACAGCGGGGTGCGCACCGTGCGCCGCGCCTCGTCGATCTCCGACGTGGAGAGGACGAGCAGGAACGCCGGCACGCCGATGATGACGGCGTCGAGCAGGCGGGCGAGGATGCGCTGCCCGATGGTGGCCAGGCGGTCGGTGACCGCCGGGTCGCCGGCCGGGAACCGTTTCGAGCGCGGCGGCCTTGCCGGGCGCACCTTCGGGGCCTCCGGCGGCGTGGGAGCGGGATCCGGAGGGCTCTCGGCCCTCTCCGGCTCGGTGGCCTCCGGCTCGGTGGCCTCCGGCTCGGTCACGATGCCTCCCTGGTGACCTGCGCTCGGCTCGCGGTAGGGGGCGGCCCGTCCGTGCGGGTGGCAGGGGGCGGCCCGTCCGTGCGGGTGGCAGGCGGGAGGCAAGGCCGGGCCGCCCGCTCGCCGTGCTCGGTCACGATGTCTCCGGTCCCGGAGGCGCCGACGCCCGGGCGGTGGTGGGCCGGGCCCACACCTCGTCCTCGGTCGGGGGTGGCGGAGGTGGCGGGGCTGCCGCCTCGGCGGACGTCCCCGGAGCGGGCGGCGCCGCCTCGGTCGGGGCGCCGAGGGGCAGCGTCACCCGGACGGAGGTGCCGCGCCCAGGCGCGGTGTCGATGGTCGCCCGCCCGCCGTGGGCCTCGGCGATGGCGGCGACGATGGACAGCCCCAGCCCGGTGCCGCCGCCCGCCCGCGTGCGCGAGGGGTCGCCCCGGTAGAAGCGCTCGAAGACCCGCCCCGCCTGGTCGGCGTCGAGACCGGGCCCGTTGTCGGCCACCTCCATCACCGCCTGGCCGTCGTCCGACCGCACCCGGACCTCGACAGCAGCGTCGGGCGGCGTGTGCTCGCAGGCGTTGGAGAGCAGGTTCGCCGCCACCTGGCGGAGGCGGAGGTCGTCGCCCTCGACGACGAGGGCCTGAGGGGCGTCCAAGGTGATCGACCGTCCAGGGGACGACGCTCGGGCGTCATCGACGGCGTCAGCCGCGACCCGGGTGAGGTCCACCCGCTCCCGCTCGAGGGGCCGGCCCTGGTCGAGGCGGGCGAGCAGAAGGAGGTCGTCGACGAGCACGCTCATGCGGCTCGACTCCTCCTCGATACGGCGCATGGCCTTGGCCAGGTCGTCGGGCCGCTCTGCCGCGCCCCGCCGGAACAGCTCGGCGTAGCCGCGGATCGACGTCAGCGGCGTCCGCAGCTCGTGGGACGCGTCGGCGACGAAGCGGCGCAGCCGCTCCTCCGACTGCTGGCGCGCCTCGAAGGAGGTCTGGATCTGTCCCAGCATGACGTTGAGCGACAGGGCCAGGCGCCCTACCTCCGTGCGCTGGTCGGCCCCGTCGACCCGTTGGCTCAGGTCGCCGGCGGCGATGTTCCCCGCCACCTCGCCGATGCCCTCGAGGGGACGCAGCCCCGCTCGCACCAGGCCGTAGGCGGCCAGGCCGACGAAGGCGAGTACCAGCGTGGTGGCGACCGCCTCGATGCCCACGAGGCGCCGCAGCGTCTGGCTGACCTCGGTGAGGGGGATGGCGACGACGAGCTGGTTGCCGGCGTTGTCGAGCCTCGACACACGCACGCGGTAGCGCTCGCTCCCTTCGGTGCTGCCCACGGTGTGCGGCGAGCCACTGCTCAGATCGATGTCGTCGAGCGCCGGGCGGACGGGCTCGGGGACCTCCCCCTCGTAGGTGAACGGCACGCTCCGGAGCACCCGTCCGTCGAGGTCGAGGATGGCGGCGTAGGTGCCGTCGGGGATGATGGCGTCGGAGAGCGGCTCGGTGCGCCGGCCCGTCCCGAGCAGCTGCTGTGCCACCGGCTTCTGGGCGGCGACCAGCTGGTGGTCGACCCTGTCGATGAGGAAGCTGCGCAGGGCGCGGTAGGTGAGCACGTCGGTGGCGAGAAGGCCGACGGCCGCCAGCCCGACCACCACGAGCAGGAGCCGGCTGCGCAGCGACACGATCAGCCGTCCTGGAGGCGCAGGGTGTACCCGACGCCCCGCACGGTGTGGATCAGCCGGGGCTCGACCCGGTCGATCTTCTTGCGCAGGTAGCTGATGTAGGTCTCCACCACGTTGGCGTCGCCGTCGAAGTCGTACTCCCATACGTGGTCGAGGATCTGGGACTTCGAGAGGACCCGCCGGGCGTTCACCAGCAGGTAGCGGAGGAGCTTGAACTCGGTGGCGGTGAGCTCGATGCGGGTGCTCCCGCGCCACACCTCCCGCGTGTCCTCGTCCATCTCCAGGTCGGCGAAGCTCAGGCGGGCCGAGCCGCCCACCTCGTCGCCTCGCGTCCGGCGCAGCACGGCGCGCACTCGGGCGACCAGCTCCTCGATGCTGAAGGGCTTGGTGACGTAGTCGTCGCCGCCCAGGGTCAGGCCGTTGACCTTGTCCTCGGTGGCGTCGCGCGCGGTGAGGAACACGACCGAGACGGGGACGCGCTCGTTGCGGAGCCGGCGCACGATCTCGAAGCCGTCGAGGTCGGGGAGCATCACGTCGAGCACCATCAGCTCCGGGCGGAAGGTCTGGCCCTTGCTGATCGCGCCGCGGCCGCTGTCGGCCACCTCCACGTCGAAGCCCTCGTAGCGGAGGGCGGTGCCGACCAGGTCGGTGATGTTGGGCTCGTCGTCGACGACGAGCACGCGAGTCTTCGTGGTCACGGCTCCATGGTGGGGACCGACCCTGTGAGTCCGCTGTGAAAGCGTAGGCGGAGCGTCGCCCCGGTCTCAGTTGAGCCGGGCGCGCAGGGCGGTGGCCTCGGACAGGAGCGGTCCCTCGAGCTCGGGCAGGGTCTTCGCCAGGCCCTCGAGCACCTCGGCGGCTTCGACGAACTCACCGGTGGACCCCAGCACCCGGGCCAGCTCGCGACGCTCGATGGCCGGTGTCCCGGGGATCGAGAGGCGCAGGGCGAAGACCCAGGCCAGGCCGTCGAGGTCGCCCCGGGCGGCGTAGATCGCCCGCAGGTTCTGCAGCATGCGTCCGAGGATGGCCCGTGGCCCGACAGGATCGAGGTAGGAGTCGACGAACGGTGTGTTCAGCCCGTTGACGGCGTGGAACCGCTCGATGCAACCCTCGCGGTCGAGCAGCCGCCCGCCCCCGAAGGCGTCGACGTAGACGGGGGGGCCGTCGCCCTCGTGACGGAGCAGGAAGTGCCCGGGCAGCCCCACACCCTGCAAACGGAGACCCAGCCGTCGCCCCACCTCGATACCGAGCACCGAGAGCGTGATGGGGAGGCCGGTGCGCCGCTCCAGCACCTTGTTGAGGAAGGAGTTGTCGGGGTCGTAGTAGTCGGAGACGTTGCCGGAGAAGCTCTGGTCGACGAAGAGGTACTGCCGCCACCCGTCGAGCGTCGGGTCGGGGCAGCGCTCCGCGAGCCCGTCGAGCAGCTGCATCTCGAAGTCGATGTCGAGGTCGGGATAGGCGTGTGCGGCGATCAGGAACGCCGCTTCGTCCAGCGGGAGCTCCTCCTCGGGCCCTTGGACGAGGTCGGCGAACCGCGCCGTCGGGTCGTCCTCCACCGTTGCCACGGTACCGGCGGGAGCGGGGCTTCCAGGTACGCTGCCGGCGATGGCATCTGCGACTCCCTCGACCACCCCCAACCCCAACGCCATGAAGTACACGCTCGACGTGAAGCTCCCGGCGACGATCAACTACGCGAACGCCGAGGCGGCGGCCAACGACCCGTTCGCCTCGGCCGTCTTCGCCGCCGGCGGGGTGGCGTCTCTCTTCGGCGTCAACGACTTCGTCACCGTCACCCGCCAGCCCGGTGCCGACTGGAGCTCGATCACCGCCGCCGTCCAGGCAGCCGCCGCCGAGCACCTGTAGGTCTCGCCTCGCAAGCAGAGCTTGCTCCGGGACTGGAAGGAAACCGCCTGCGCTCCTTCCGTGCCGATCGACCATTGCCGACTTCAGACCTGCGCAGGTGGTTTCCTTTCGTCCCGGCGGCGATTTTGATCGTGCTCCGGCCGACCGGCGAAGCCGGATCGGCCTCCGCCGTTCCTTCTTGCCGCCAGCCGTTGGGGCTGCCTCCGGCGGCGCCGGCGGCCAGCGGCGACGTTGCCCAACCCGCTCTTTCGAGCCGGGCACGCTCATCGTCACCCTGTGGCGATCAGCGTGCCCAGAACGGGTGGGGGTTCTTCAGCCGGTCGGTGATCTGCTCGGGGTCCTCGGGCGGGGCCAGCCACAGGCCCTGTCCGTACTCGCAGCCCAGGGAACGGAGGGCGTCGAGCTGGGCGTGGCTCTCGATGCCCTCGGCCACCGCCGCCAACCCGAGGGTGGCGGCCAGCTTGACCACGGCCCGGGCCAGGGCCGACTCGTGGGCGTCGCCGGTGACTCCGTCGACGAAGGCCTTGTCGATCTTGAGGAAGTCGACGGGCATGCGCCGGAGGTAGGCGAGCGACGAGTAGCCGGTGCCGAAGTCGTCGACGGCGAGGCGGACGCCGAGGGCCCGCAACTCCGACAGCCGCTGCAGAGTCACCTCCGTGTCGTCCATCAGCGTGCTCTCGGTGATCTCCAGCACCAGCCGCTCGCCCGGGAGCCCGGCGGCGGAAAGAGCGGCCGCCACCTCGCCGGTCCATCCGTCCTCCCGGAGCTGCTGGGCCGACACGTTGACGCCCAACGTGAGCCAGTGCCCCGGGCCCACCACGCGCTGCCACTCGGCGGCGTGGGCGAGCGCCTCGTCGAGCACCCAACGCCCGAGAGGCAGGACCAACCCGCTCTCCTCGGCGAGGGGGATGAACTGGGCGGGCAGGAGGAGGCCGCGCTGCGGGTGCTGCCAGCGCACGAGCGCCTCGACGCCGCCCATCCGACCGTCAGCGAGGCTCACCAGCGGCTGGTAGAGCAAGCGGAGCTGGCCGGTGGCGATGGCTCGGCGCAGCTCGTGCTCGGTGACCTGCCCCCACGGGGCGGTCGCCCGCATCGCCTCGTCGAAGACCTCGACCCGCCCCCGGCCTCGCTGCTGAGCGAGGTGCATGGCCGCCGTCGCCTCCCGGAGCACCTCGTCGGCGTCGCCTCCGCCCGAAGCCACCGCCACGCCGGTGCTGGCCGTCACCCACACCTCGACGCCACCGGGAGTGAAGGGGCCGGCGAACACCTCTTGGGCCCGGCGGGCGACGTCGGCGACGGCGCCGGCTCCGGAGAGGTCCTCGCACAGCACGGCGAACTCGTCGCCGCCGATGCGCGCCACCGTGTCGTCGCTGCGCAGCCGGTCGACCAGGCGGTCGGCGACCTCGGTCACCACGAGGTCGCCTATCTTGTGCCCGAAGCTGTCGTTGACCGACCGGAAGCGGTCGAGGTCACAGCAGACGACCGCGACCGTGGCGCCGGTGCGGTCGGCCCGGGCCAGGGCGTGGCCGAGGCGGTCGAGGAACAGCGCCCGGTTGGGGAGACCGGTGTGGGGGTCACGGAGGACCCGCTGGGCCAGCTGGTGCTCGAAGTCCCGTCGCTCCTCGTCGGCCGACTCGGCGAGGGCGGCGAAGCGCTCCTCCGACCGGCGGAGGGCGGCGACGGCCTGCTCCAAGAGGGCGAGCAAGGCCAGCCGCTCGAGGTCCAGACCAGCGGGCGGCGGCTCGGGCCCATCGCTCGACATGCCCGACCAGGATGCCATCCGGGCCTCAGGCTGCCGTCTCGCGGACGCACGGGTCGTTGCAGGCGTGGGACACGCTCGGCTGCGTGACTGGTGCCACCGGCGCGGCCCGGCGGACCGTCGCCCACGCCACCGCCGCCCCGAGCAGGCAC
>DASZJY010000452.1:0-3241 GCA_035947635.1 Acidimicrobiales bacterium
GGGGGAGCTCGAGGGGGGAAGGTTCCCTTCCCCCCTCGAAATCACCAGCGGTAGTGAGCGAAGGCCTTGTTCGACTCGGCCATCTTGTGCATGTCCTCCCGGCGCTTCACGGCCGAGCCGATGCCGTTGGAGGCGTCGAGCAGCTCGTTGGCCAGCCGCTGCGCCATCGTCTTCTCCCGGCGCTGGCGGGCGTAGCCGACGACCCAGCGGATGGCCAGGGTGGTGGCCCGGCGGGGGCGGACCTCGACGGGCACCTGGTAGGTCGCCCCGCCGACCCGGCGGCTCTTCACCTCGAGCTGGGGCTTGACGTTCTCCATCGCCCGCTTGAGGGCGGCGATGGGCTCTCCGCCCGTCTTGTCCTTGACGATCTCGAGCGCCTCGTACACGGTGCGCTCGGCCACCGAACGCTTGCCGCGCTGCAACACCTTGTTCACGAACTGGGTGACGAGCACCGACCGGTAGATCGGGTCGGGCATCAGCTCCCGGCGCGGCGGCGGTCCTTTTCTCGGCATGTTCCTACTTCTCCCGCTTGGCGCCGTAGCGCGACCGGGCCTGCTTGCGGTCGCGAACGCCGGACGCATCCAGAACGCCACGGATGATCTTGTAGCGGACGCCGGGAAGGTCCTTCACCCGGCCGCCTCGGACGAGGACGATCGAGTGCTCCTGCAGGTTGTGCCCGACCCCGGGGATGTAGGCGGTGACCTCCTGGCCCGTGGTCAGCCGCACCCGGGCCACCTTGCGGAGCGCCGAGTTGGGCTTCTTCGGCGTGTGCGTGTACACGCGCGTGCAGACCCCGCGGCGCTGGGGGGCGCCTCGGAGGGCAGGAGTCTTGGTCTTCTCGACCTTGGACTCCCGTCCCTTACGGACCAGTTGGGCAATGGTGGGCAAAGAGAAGTTCCTTCAGAGGTGAACCTGTCAAGTGTAGTCGCCGCCAAACCGGCGGTGATTTTCGTGGCGTTTCGCTACACAACAACACCGGTGGGGGGAAAGGTCAGCTGGCGGCGTCCTCGGGCGGATTGGCGAGGAAGCCGGCGCCGGGGTCGACGGGCTGGGCCTGGCCGTCACCGGGAAGGGCCCCGGGGACCTCGGTCTGGCCGTCGCCGTCCTGGGGAGCGCCGATGTTGGCGAGCCAGGCGGCGAGGTCCTGGTCGGTGTCGGAGGAGTAGTACGACAGCGGCTCGTAGTCGGGCGCCTGGATGTCGAGGTTGCGGTAACGCTCCATGCCCGTCCCCGCGGGGATGAGCTTGCCGATGATGATGTTCTCCTTCAGGCCCATCAGCTGGTCGCGCTTGCCCTCGATGGCCGCCTCGGTGAGCACCCGGGTCGTCTCCTGGAACGACGCCGCCGACAGCCACGAGTCGGTGGCCAGCGACGCCTTGGTGATCCCCATGAGCTCGGGACGGCCCTCGGCCGGGGCCTTGCCCTCCTGCACCAGCCGGCGGTTGACCTCGGCGTACTGCCGGGAGTCGACCCGCTCCCCGGGGAGGAAGCCGGAGTCGCCGGGCTCGGCCACGAGGACCCTACGCAGCATCTGGCGGACGATGAGCTCGATGTGCTTGTCGTGGATCGACACGCCCTGGGCCCGGTACACGTGCTGCACCTGGTCGACCAGGTACTGCTGGGTGTCGCGGATGCCCTTGATCTCGAGCAGCTCCTTGGGGTCCTTGGGACCCTCGATGAGGGCGTCGCCGGCCGACACCTCGTCGCCGTCGCGGACGAGCAGCCGGGGGACGTCCCGGTTCGAGACCGGGTAGGTCTCCTCCGAGCCGTCGTCGCCGACGATCGTGACCGTGCGGCCCTTGACCTCGTCGTCGCCCAGGCGGATGACGCCCGACGTCCGGGAGAGCACGGCCTTGCCCTTGGGGGTGCGGGCCTCGAAGAGCTCGACCACACGGGGCAGACCGTGGGTGATGTCCTCACCGGCGATGCCGCCGGTGTGGAAGGTCCGCATGGTGAGCTGGGTGCCCGGCTCGCCGATGGACTGGGCGGCGATCACGCCCACCGCCTCGCCCAGCTCGATGGGCTTGCCCGTGGCCATCGAACGGCCGTAGCACAGCGCGCACACCCCGTAGGTGGCCTCGCAGTTGAGCACCGAGCGCACCCGGACCCGGGTCACGGCGGCGTCGCTGCGGAGGGCGTCGAGCTCGACCTCGCCGAGCTCCAGCCCGGCCGGCAGCTCGGTGCCGTCGGAGAGGGTGACGGCGTCGAGCAGCACCCGCCCCGAGAGCCGGGTCTCGAGGAACTGGCGCTCGTCGGGACGGTCGCCGACGACGTTCTCGACCCAGATGCCGCGGGTCGCCCCGCAGTCGATCTCCCGGACGATGAGCTCCTGGGCCACGTCGACCAGGCGCCGGGTGAGGTAGCCCGAGTCGGCCGTACGGAGGGCGGTGTCGGCCAGCCCCTTGCGGGCGCCGTGGGTGGAGATGTAGTACTCCAGTACCGACATGCCCTCGCGGAAGTTGCTCTTGATCGGCCGGGGGATGATCTCGCCCCGGGGGTTGGCCACCAGCCCTCGCATGCCGGCGATCTGGCTCACCTGCATGACGTTCCCTCGGGCGCCCGAGCCCACCATCATGTCGATGGGGTTGAACGTCTCGTTCCCGAGGGTCTGCTGCATGGCCCGGCGGACCTCCTCGGTGGCATTGATCCAGATCTCCACCTCCTTCTGGCGCCGCTCGTCGTCGGTGATGATCCCCCGGCGGAACTGAGCCTCGATCTTGTCCGCTTCCTTCTCGTAGCGGTCGAGGATGGCGGGCTTCTCGGGCGGCGTCTTCACGTCGTCCATGGAGATGGTGAGCCCGGACTGGCTGGCGAAGCGGAACCCGAGGTCCTTGATGGCGTCGAGGCTCTGGGCCACGACCGCCTTGGTGTACTCGTCGACCAGCTTCTCGACGATGTCGGTGATGTGGCGCTTCTTCACCGGCACGTCGATGTAGCCGAACTTCTCGCAGAAGTCGGGCGGCAGCGCCGCCTCGAAGAGGAGGCGGCCGGGCGTGGAGGTGCGGTAGACGGGAGCGCCCTCGTCGTCGTAGCCGGCGTGGACCTGGATCTCGGCGTGCACGGACAGGTCGCCGTGGTCGTACGCCTGCTCGAGCTCCCACAGGTGGCGGAACCGACGGCCCTCGCCCTTGGCGCCCGCCAGCTTCTCGGTGAGGTAGTAGATGCCGATCACCATGTCCTGGCTGGGCACGGTGAGCGGGCGGCCGTTGGCCGGCGACAGCACGTTGTTGGCCGACAGCAT
>DASZJY010000453.1:0-6224 GCA_035947635.1 Acidimicrobiales bacterium
GGTTCACGCCTGAGAAGGGAATCGCGTGCGCACCTATTCGCCAAAACCTGCCGACATCGAGCGCGCCTGGCACGTCATCGACGCCGACGGCCTGGTGCTCGGGCGGCTCGCCACCGAGGTGGCCACCCTTCTCCGTGGCAAGCACAAGCCGACGTTCGCCCCCCACCTCGACACCGGGGACCACGTGATCGTCGTCAACGCCGCCAAGCTCGTGCTGACGTCGGGCAAGGCCTCCAAGAAGGAGGCGATCCGTCACTCCGGCTTCCCGGGTGGGCTCAAGCGCCGGAGCTACCACGACATCCTGGCCACCAGGCCGCAGGAGGCCGTCCGCCACGCAGTGCGGGGCATGTTGCCCAAGGGCCCCCTCGGGCGCCAGATGCTGCGCAAGCTGAAGGTCTACGCCGGCCCCACCCACCCTCACGCCGCCCAGCAGCCGAAGGAGCGCCTTGTCGCCCACGCTCGGCGCGAGGCGTCCTAGAAGGAAGCAAGAGAGCATGCCCAAGCCACTCGTCCAGTCGACCGGCCGTCGCAAGCAGGCCATTGCCCGCGTCCGCATCCGCGCCGGTTCGGGGCAGGTCACGGTGAACAAGCGGGCCCTCGACGACTACTTCCCGTCCGAGACGCACCGGATGATCGTCACCGAACCCCTGCGCCTCACGACCACGGCCGAGGTCTACGACGTCGACGCCACGATCGACGGTGGCGGAGTCTCCGGTCAGGCGGGTGCACTTCGCCTGGGTATCGCCCGTGGCCTGGTCGATCTCGACGAGGAGCTGCGCGTGCCCCTCAAGCGAGCCGGCTTCCTCACCCGCGACGCCCGGGAGAAGGAGAGCAAGAAGTACGGCCTCAAGAAGGCTCGCAAGGCGCCGCAGTACTCCAAGCGCTAAAGCTTTGCACTCGGGCGACGAGTCGCCCGGCTCGACGAAGCCCATGACGGGTATCGCCCATGGGGAGGGCCATGACGCTGCGATTCGGCACCGACGGTGTACGGGGGGTGGCGAATCTCGACCTCACGCCCGAGCTGGTGGTCGCCCTCGGGCGCGCCGCCGCGCGGGTCCTTGGGGGTGACTGCTTCCTCGTCGGAAGGGACACCCGTGTTTCGGGCCCCATGCTGCAGGCCGCCCTCAGCGCCGGCCTCACCGCCGAGGGCGCCGATGTCGCCGACCTCGGGGTGTTGCCCACTCCCGGGGTGGCGTGGGCTTCGGCGTCGGAGACGCGCCCGGCGGCGATGATCTCCGCGTCCCACAACCCCTTCCCCGACAACGGGATCAAGTTCTTCGCCCCCGGGGGCCGCAAGCTCTCCGACGAGGCCGAGCGCCGGCTGGAGGATGAGCTCGACGGACTGCTCGCAGTCGACGGGCCCGGGCCGGCGGGACCCACCGGCGACGGTCTCGGGCGCGTGCGGGCCCACGGCGGGCAGGAGCGCTACGCCGAGGCTCTGACCGACACGCTCGGCGGCCGTCGCCTCGACGGCCTGTCGGTCGTCGTCGACTGCGCCCACGGAGCGGCCAGCTCGGTCGCCCCGCTCGTCCTGTCCTCCCTCGGCGTCCACGTGACGGTGATCAACGACCGCCCCGACGGCACCAACATCAACCTCGACGCCGGGTCGAACCACCCCGAGGGCCTGGCCGCCACCGTCCTCGAGCGGGGCGCCGACGTCGGGCTGGCGTTCGACGGCGACGCCGACCGGATGGTGGCGGTGGACCACACGGGCGCCGTGGTGGACGGCGACCAGCTCATCGCCATCTGTGCCCTCGATCTCCGTAGCCGCAAGCTGCTCGCCGACGACACCGTCGTCGTGACCGTCATGGCCAACCTGGGTTTTCGCCAGGCCATGGAGGCCAACGGGATCACCGTCGTCGAGACGAAGGTGGGCGACCGCTACGTGCTGGAGGCGCTGGAGCGAGGGGGCTGGTCGCTCGGCGGCGAGCAGTCCGGCCACGTGATCTTCCGAGACCTGGCCACCACGGGCGACGGCATCCTCACCGGCCTCCAGCTCCTCGACGTGATGTGCCGCACCGGCCGTCAGCTGGCCGACCTGGCTCAGGTGATGACCCGCCTGCCTCAGGTCCTGCGCAACGTCACCGTCGCCGACCGGCACGCCCTCGAGCGGGCCGTCGAGCTGGGAGCGGAGGTCGAGGCCGTCCGGCGCCGGATGGGCGACAAGGGCCGGGTGCTCATCCGCCCCAGCGGCACCGAGCCCGTCGTGCGGGTGATGGTCGAGGCGGTCACCCTGGAGGAGGCGGAGGCCACCTGCGCCGAGCTGTGCGCAGCGGTGAGCCGCTCCCTCGGAGACCCGGGCGACGCCGGCTCGATCGACACTCCCACTGCCCCTGGCGCGGCCGGGAGCTGATCCGCGAGCCCCCCGGGTAGCCTGGCGCGTCTATGTGCGGCATCGTGGGCGTCACCGGGAGCGAACCGGCGCTGCCCCTCCTGATCGAGGGGCTGTCGCGGCTCGAGTACCGCGGGTACGACTCGGCGGGCGTCGCCCTCCAGGTAGAGGGTGCGGTGTGGCGGCGCCGGCGGTCGGGGAAGCTCGCCGAGCTCTCGGCGGCGGTCGACGACGCCCCGCCGACGGCCACGGCCGGCATCGGACACACCCGTTGGGCCACCCACGGAGCGCCGATCGAGCGCAATGCCCATCCCCACACCGACTGCGCCGGCGAGGTCGCGCTGGCCCACAACGGGATCATCGAGAACTACCGCGAGCTGTCCGAGGAGCTCGTTGCGACCGGCCACACGATGGGGTCCGATACCGACACCGAGGTCCTCGCCCACTTGGTGGAAGACGGGCTCCGTAGCGGGCTCTCCCTCGCCGACGCCGTGCGCGCCAGCCTCGGGCGGGTGCGGGGCTCGTTCGCCCTGGCCGTCGTGCACGCCGGTAACCCCGATCTCATCGTCGCCGCCCGTCGGGGCTCGCCTCTCATCGCGGGGAGAAGCGACGGCTCCGGGCTGGTGGCCTCTGACATCCCCGCCCTGCTGCCGCTGACGCGGGAGGTCTACGTACTCGACGACGACCAGGTCGTCGAGGTGCGGCCCGGCGAGCTGCGGGTGACGACGCTGGATGGAGCCGACGTCACTCTCACGCGCCGCCACATCCCCTGGGACCTGGAGGCGGCCGAGAAGGCGGGCTACGCCGACTTCATGCTCAAGGAGATCCACGAGCAGCCCGCCGCCGTGCGGGAGACGCTGAGGGGACGGCGTCCGGGCAGCCCGCTCCTCTTCGACGAGAGCCGCCTCACCGAGGACGAACTGCGGGCCGTCGACAAGGTCTTCATCGTCGGCTGCGGCACCAGCTACTACTCCGGACTGGTGGCGAAGTACGCCATCGAGCACTGGGTCAGGCTGCCGGTCGAGATCGATGTCGCCAGCGAGTTCCGCTACCGCGACCCCGTGCTCGACCGTCAGTCGCTCGTCGTCGGCGTGAGCCAGTCGGGCGAGACGCTCGACACCATGGAGGCCTGCCGCTTCGCCCGCTCGCCCGCCAACAAGGCCAAGGTTCTCACCGTCTGCAACGTCGTCGACTCGTCGATGGCACGGGAGGCCGACGCCGTGCTCTACACGCGCGCCGGCCCCGAGGTGGGCGTGGCCGCCACCAAGACCCACGTGGCCCAGATCGTCGCCCTGGAGCTGTTGGCCCTCCACCTGGGGGTCCTCCGGGGTGAGCGCTATGCGGGGGAGAGCGCCCGCCTGGTCGAGGCCCTGCACGAGGTGCCCGCCCGGATCGAGGCGGTCCTCGCCCACTCCGACGAGATCTGCGAAGTGGGCCGGCGGTTCGCGGAGACGCGGGACTTCTTCTTCCTCGGGCGGGGGGTCGGGTACCCGGTCGCCCTCGAAGGGGCGCTGAAGCTCAAGGAGATCTCCTACGCCCGAGCCGAGGGCTACCCGGCGGGGGAGATGAAGCACGGCCCCATCGCCCTCATCGAGCCGGGCACGGTCGTCGTAGCGGTAGCAACCCGCGGCCACCTTCACGCCAAGGTGATGGCCAACATCGAGGAGATGCGGGCGAGGGGGGCGACCGTCGTCGCCCTGGCAACCGAAGGCGACACCGCCACCGCGGCGAGGGCCGACGAGGTGCTGTGGGTGCCCCCCACGCCTCCGGACGCCGAGCTGTTGGCCCCCGCCGTCGACGTCGTCGCCCTCCAGCTGTTCGCCTACGCGCTGGCCAAGGCGCGCGGTCGCGACGTCGACAAGCCGCGGAACCTGGCCAAGACCGTCACCGTCGAGTAGATGACTGCTGATCCACACAGGTCGGGCCTTCGGCCCGAAGCGCTGGCCAGCAGCTACGCAGTCATCTTCGCTGGTCAGCGCGATAGAACAGCAGTCGTCTAGCCGCCCGAGGCAGAGATGATCGGCATCGGCATCGACGCGGTCGAGGTCGAGCGGTTCCGCGCCGTGCTCGCCCGCCGTCCGGCGATGAGCCGTCGTCTCTTCACCGAAGGCGAGCGGGCCTACGGCGACCGCCACCGTGATCCCGCCCCCCGGCTGGCCGCCCGCTTCGCGGCCAAGGAGGCGGTGATGAAGGCGCTGGGTGTCGGGTTGGGGGCGTTCGCCTTCCACGACGTCGAGGTCGTGTCCGCCCCGTCGGGTGCCCCCTCGCTCGTGCTCCGGGGACAGGCGGCCGAGCTCGCCGCCCGTCGCGGTGTCGTCGGCTGGCGGCTCTCCCTGACCCATACCGAGCGGGTCGCCGAGGCCGTGGCCGTGGCTCTATGAATCCCCTCGAAACTTGCGCGATCGACGGGCCGAGAGGAGGGTCGAGCGCACAAAGATGGGGGAAGGTGCTGCTGTGATCCCCGTTCTCACGCCCGAGGAGATGGGCGAGGTCGACCGATCGGCCCCCGAGCCCGTCGAGGTGCTCATCGGACGAGCGGGTTCGGCCACCGCCCGGGCGGCCGGGCGGATGCTCGGCGGCACCTACGGCCGGCGTGTGGTCGTCGTTGCGGGCAAGGGCAACAACGGCGCCGACGGCCGGGAGGCGGCCAGGCGCCTGCGCGCCCGGGGAGTACGGGTGACCGTAATGGAGGCGACCGACGCCCCCGACCGGCTGCCGCCGTGTGACCTCGTGGTCGACGCCGCCTTCGGCACCGGGTTCCGAGGCGAGTACCAGGCTCCCGACCCGGGCGGCGCCCCCGTGCTCGCCGTCGACATTCCCTCGGGCGTGAACGGGCTCACGGGCGAGGCGCCCGAGGGCGCCGTGCATGCGGCAAGTACCGTCACCTTCGCCGCCCTCAAACCGGGCCTGGTGCTGACCCCCGGGCGGCTGAGGGCCGGCGAGGTCGAGCTCGTCGACATCGGCCTCGACGTCTCGGGCGCCCGCATCGGTGTGGTCGAGCGGTCCGATGTCGCCGCCTGGCTGCCCGCCAGGGCACCCGATACCCACAAGTGGAAGAGCGGGGTGTACGTGGTCGCCGGATCGCCGGGCATGACCGGGGCGGCCCAGCTGTGCGCGCGCAGCGCCCTCCGCACCGGAGCGGGCTCGGTCCGCCTGGGCGTACCCGGGTCGGAACCCGACCCCGGGTTCATGGAGGTGGTGGGGCGCACGCCTCCGGGCGAGGGCTGGGCCGACTACGTGCTGGAGGACTCGGAGCGGGCGAGGGCCCTCGTCGTTGGCCCCGGGCTGGCGCGCACCGACGCCACCCGTGAGGCGGTCCGCCGGCTGGTGGCCAAGTCGCCCCTGCCCGCCGTCCTCGACGCCGACGGGCTGTACGCCCTCGGCGACAAGGGCGAGGCGGCGGAGGTCCTCAGGGACCGCGGCGCGCCCACCGTGCTCACACCCCACGACGGTGAGTTCCGCCGGCTCGCGGGGGCGTCCGCCGGCGCCGACCGGGTGGAGGCGACGCGCTCGCTGGCCCGTGACCTGAACGCGACGGTCTTGCTGAAGGGGCCCACGACCGTCGTGGCCGCGCCCGACGGGGACGTGCACATGGTGACGAGCGGGGACGCCCGCCTGGCCACGGCGGGGTCGGGCGACGTGCTGGCCGGCTTCGTCGGCGGCCTGATGGCCCAGGGCATGGAGAGCTTCGAGGCCGCCTGCGCCGGCGCCTGGATCCACGCCCAGGCGGCGGAGTCCTTCGGCCCCGGGCTGATCGCCGAGGACCTGCCCGACCTCGCGCCGCCGGTGCTCAAGCGCCTGTTCCAGATGTCGCCGCGGCCCTGATGATCGCGCTCGCGCCCGCCAGCCCGACCGCCCGCAGGCGCACGCCGCTGTACGCCCAACTCTACGT
>DASZJY010000454.1:0-6013 GCA_035947635.1 Acidimicrobiales bacterium
GGCGGCGGTAGGTCTCGACCACCGCCGCCCACACCCGTGGGACGGCCAGGGCCGACCCGTTGAGGGTGTGCACGTGGGCCGTGCCACCGCCGCCTGCGGGGCGGTAGCGCACGTTGGCCCGCCGGGCCTGGTAGTCGCCGAACCACGACACCGACGACACCTCCAGCCACAGGTCGCACCCGGGGGCGTAGACCTCGAGGTCGAACGTGCGGGCGGACGACGCTCCGAGGTCGCCGGCGCACAGGTCGACGACCCGGTAGGGCAGGCCCAGCGCGCGCAGCGGAGCCTCGGCCCGCCGGAGGAGGTCGGCGTGCACCTCGGCCGCCTGCTCGGCGGTGGCGTAGGCGAGGATCTCGACCTTGTCGAACTCGTGCACCCGGAGCAGCCCCCGGGTGTCCCGGCCCGCCGACCCCGCCTCCCGGCGGAAGCAGGACGTATGGGCCATGAGCCGCACGGGCAGGTCGGACTCGTCGAGGAGCTCGTCCCGCCCCAGCGACGTCAGGGGCACCTCGGCGGTGGGGACGGCCCAGAGGTCGTCGCGCTCGACGTGGTAGGCGTCGTCGGCGAACTTGGGAAGGTGCCCGGTGGAGACCATCGTCTGGGTGCGGACGAGAGTCGGGGGGCGGACCTCCTCGAAGGCGTCGGCGTTGAGGTCGAGGGCGAGCTGGCACAGGGCCCGAACGAGCGTCGCCCCCGCCCCCCGGTACATGGGGAACATCGAGCCCGAGAGCTTGGCCCCACGCTCCAGGTCGAGGATCCCGAGCGCCGCCCCGACCTCCCAGTGGGGCACCCGCTGGTGCTCGCCGTAGCGGCCGGGGTCGTGGTCCTCGACCCGCAGGACGACGTTGTCGTCGGCCGAGTGGCCGTCGGGGCAGTCGTCGGCAGGGAGGTTGGGGGTCCGCAGGAGGATGTCGCGCAGCTCGTCGCCCACGGCGTCGGCCTCGGCGGTGGTGGCCTTCTCCTCCTCGCCCCTGGCCCGGCTCTCCGCCGCTTTGGACTCGGCGGCGGCCTCGTCACCGGACCGGCGGGCGGCGCCCACCTCGGCGGAGAGGGCCTTGATGGCGGCCCGGAGCTCGTTGGCCCGGGTGATCAGCTCCCGCTGGCGGGCGTCGAGGCCGGCGGCCCGGTCGATCTCGGACAGGTCGACGCCGCGGCGGGCCAACCCCGCTTTCACAACGTCGAGCTCGGTGCGCAGCCGCCTCGGGTCCAGCAATGTGCTTCCTTCCCGGGCGGGGGCCCATCCCCGCCCTCCTCGCCGAGACGGGGCCCCTCCCCCGTCCGGCGCCGTCAGGCGGACGGTAGCGTGCGCGGTCGGTCAGGCTTTGCCGCCGAGCTGGCGGAGCTCGGCCTCGACGTCCTCCCAGAGGAGGACGTCGTCGTGCTCCGCCGGCGCCTCGTCGGGGTGGGTGTGTTGGCGCTCCTCGCTGGCGTACCAGCGGAAGAAGATGGCGGCGATGACGACCCACAGGTAGAAACCGGCGCCCACCTTCATGATCAGCCCGGCGATCTGCTGGTCGTCGAGGGGGGAGGCGCCCCAGAGGCGGGGGAAGGTCTCGTAGATGCGGTAGAGGGGTCGGTGCCCGAAGGTGAGGAACGAGGCCGGCACCGTGGGAACCACCGTCTGCAGGAACAGGTAGAGCATCTGGGTGGGCGGCCGGGCCCGGGCGATCTCCGGGAGGGGGCTGAGCACCGGCATCCACATGAGCACGGCCGAGACGAGAAGGACGGCGTGCGCCACGAAGTGCAGGGGATGGTGGAGGAGGGTGGCCTCGACCACCGCCGGCCAGTGGCTGAGCACCAGCACCAGGTTGAACTGGATGAGGCCGGCAACCGGCCGGGAGAAGCCGCGCGCGACGACCAGCCGCCTGGACGTGGCGTGGGGTGAGCGGCCGGCGCCCACGCCGAGCAGGCGCCGAGCCATCCAGGTCGGCGTCCCGATCAGTAGCAAGGCGGCAGCCACAAGAGTGAACAGCAGGTGCTGCACCATGTGGACGCTGTAGAGGTAGCCCTCGGCCAGGTCGTGCACGGGCCAGCCCGACGCCAGCCACAGCACCGCCACCCCGGCGCTGAACGCAGTGACCTGGCGGCGGCTGGCAGGGGCCTCTTCCCCGGGGCCCCGCCGCTTCCGCTCCCGGCGCAGGGCGACGAGGTAGGCCACCTCGATCAACCCGATCAGCAGCCACCCGTCGAAGTGGGCGTGCCAGTGCGGGAAGCCAGCAGTCATGTCAGGGCGAGCAACCTCTGGTTGCGAGCCGAATCATCGGGTCCACACATGGAATGTGGTGAGGACGATGAGGTAGCAGAAGAGGGCGAGGAGGATGCCGATGGTGAAGAGGCGGCGGAAGATGCGGCTGTCGAAACGCAGGTGCATGAACCACAGCACCACCATCGCGAACTTGATGACTGCGAACCCCAACAGGATGGGCACGAGGAAGTCCTCGAGCTGCTCGACGTAGTAGACGCCCACCTCGGCCGCGGTGACCACGGCCAGGAAGAGGGCGACCTTGATGTACTGCAACTCGCTCGGGTGGGCGTGGTCGGGCGCGGTGGGGTCGTGGTCGGGCTGGGCCTCGTCGGTGACCGCCCCGCTGTCGGGAGCGGGGCGCTCGGCGGCGCTGGTTCCCGGTTCGGTGGCCATCAGGGGATGAGGTACACGACGGTGAAGATCACGATCCAGACGATGTCGACGAAGTGCCAGTAGAGCCCGACCAGCTCGACGGTCTCCGACCGCGAGGTCGGGAGCTTCCCCCGCATGGACAGGCTCCAGAGGGACAGCAGCATCAGCACCCCGATGGTGACGTGGGCGCCGTGGAAGCCCGTGAGCACGTAGAAGCTGCTCCCGAAGAGGTTGGCCGAGATCTTCAGGCCCTCGCGGTAGAAGACGGTGAACTCGTACATCTGCCCGGCCACGAACGACGCCCCGAGGAGAGCGGTGCAGAGCAGCCACACCCGCAGCCGTCGATGGTCACCCCGCTGGATGGCGGCCAGGGCCAGCACCATGGTGAGGCTGCTCATGAGGAGCACGAACGAGCTCACCGACGTGTAGGGGATGTCGTACACGTCGGACGGCTTGATCGTGCCGGGGGTGCTTCGGCCCCTGAAGAGCAGGTAGGTGGAGATCAGAGCCCCGAAGAGGAGGCACTCCGAGCCCAGGAAGGCCCACATCGCCACCTTCTCGTTGCTGAGCCCGGTCGAGGTGGGCGGGTGCCCGGGCGGCGCCTCGGGGTGGGTGCCCTCGGAGGTGGTGATGGTCACGGCCGCCGGTCCCTCATCCTCGGTGCCCGCCGACGGGCTCGAGCTCGGTCGACGTCTCGGGCTCCGGCTCCTCGGGCGCGGTCGGCGGCTCGAGGCCCCACGCGTAGAGGCTGCCGAGCACCCAGATCCCTCCCAGGATGGCGACGATCCACACCCGGTAGATCATCCCGTAGCCGATGACGGCCAGGCCCACCGAGGCCACGAACGGCCAGTACGACGGCGAGGGCAGGTGGATATGGGGCTCGTCGTGCTCCTCGTCGCCGTGCCCGTCGGCGCCGTGCCCCTCGTCGCCGACTTCGGCCTGCACCTCGTCTCCCTGCTGACCGTCACCGGTCGCCGGGCTGCCCTCTTCCGACCCGTCGCCGCCGGCCCCGTCCTCAGCGACCGCGGCCCGGATCGCCCCCTCGGTCTCGACGTCGGCCGACTCCTCCTCCGGCGTGCGGGGCACGGGGCGGCCCTGCTCGTCCTCGCTGTACTTGGTGTGCCAGAAGTCGTCGCGCGCGACCACGAGAGGGATCTCGGCGAAGTTGTACTCGGGGGGCGGCGACGGGATGCTCCACTCGAGGGTGCGGGCGTCCCACGGGTCGTCGCCGACCTTCTCGGTCTTGCGCGTCACCCAGAGGTTGTAGATGAAGACGAGGATTCCGAGGGCGATGACGAACGAGCCCACCGTGGAGATGAAGTTCCAGAAGTCCCAGCCCCGGTTCTCCGGATAGGTGTAGATCCGCCGGGGCATGCCCTGGAGGCCGAGGATGTGGAAGGGCCCGAAGGTCATGTTGAAGCCGATCATCATCAGCCAGAAGTGGATCTTGCCCAGCCGCTCGTTGAGCATCTTGCCGGTGAGCTTGGGGTACCAGTAGTAGGCCCCGGCGAAGAGCCCGAAGATGCTCCCGCCGAAGAGCACGTAGTGGAAATGGGCGACGATGTAGTACGTGTCGGTCTGCTGGGTGTCGGCGGGGACCACGCCATGGGTGACGCCTGAAAGGCCGCCGATGGTGAACATGGCCACGAAGCCCACGGCGAAGAGCAGGGGCGTGCTGAGCTTGATCTTGCCCCGCCACAGGGTGGCCAGCCAGTTGAAGATCTTCACCCCCGTCGGCACCGCGATGAACATCGTCGACGCGCTGAAGGCGGCGACGGCGACCGGCCCGAGGCCGCTGGCGAACATGTGGTGGGCCCACACCCCCCATCCCATGAACCCGATGGCGATGCCCGAGAACACCATCACCTGATAGCCGAACAGGGGCTTGCGGGAGAAGACGGGGATCACCTCGGACACGATCCCCATGGCCGGCAGGATGAGGATGTACACCTCCGGATGGCCGAACAACCAGAAGAGGTGCTGCCAGAGGAGCGGGTCGGAGCCCGCCTGGGCATCGAAGAAGTTGGCGCCGAACTGCCGGTCGAACATCAGCAGGAAGAGGGCGACGGCGATGACCGGCATGGCGAACAGGAGGAGGAACTGGGCGACGAGGGTCATCCAGGTGAAGACGGGCATGCGGAACAGGCTCATGCCCGGTGCCCGCATGTTGATCGTGGTGACGATCAGGTTGACGGCGCCGGTGAGCGAGGCGATGCCCAGGATCTGCAGCCCGAGCGTCCAGTAGTCCATGTTGTAGCCGGGCATCGTGCTGCTGAGCGGGGCGTAGCCGAACCAGCCGCCGTTGGGCATCCCGCCCAGGAAGAAGCTCGAGTACATGAAGAGCCCCCCCACGAGGAACGTCCAGTACCCGAAGGCGTTGAGACGGGGGAAGGCGACGTCGCGCGCCCCGATCTGCAGGGGAAGCAGGTAGTTCGCCAGGCCGGCGGACAGCGGCATGATCACCAGGAAGATCATGGTGGTGCCGTGCATCGTGAAGACCTGGTTGTACATCTCGGCACTGAGCAGGGTGTTCTCGGGCGAGCCGAGCTGGAGGCGCAGCAGCAGCGCCTCGATGCCCCCGATCAGGAAGAAGACGAAGGCGGTGACCCCGTAGAGAATGCCGATCTTCTTGTGGTCGACGGTGGTGATCCAGGACCAGACGCCCCGCGTGTAGCCGGTCGGGCGGCGCAGGAGGCGGACGGGCTCCTCGGGTGGCGTCAGCGGCGGGCGGGGTTCGGTGACGATCGCCATCAGCGGTTGCCTCCGCGCCGGCGCGGGACGGCGGGTCCCGGGGCGTGTTCGGTCGTTGCGGGGACTGCGGTGTACTTCATCTCAGCGACTCGAGGTAGGCGACGAGCTTGGTGGTCTCGTCCGCGCTCAGGTTGAGGTTGGGCATCTTGGAGCCGGGCTTGACCCCGGGCGGGTCCCGGAGCCATTTGGCGATGTTGGCAGGGTTCATCTCGAACATGCTCCCGGCGAAGCTCGTGCGGCTGGCGAAGTGGGTGAGGTTGGGGCCGACCCGGCCCCTGGAGACTCCCTCGACAGTGTGGCAGCCACCGCAGCCCTTGCTCGTGAAGAGCTCGGCGCCCTCGGCGGCCGGCGAGCCCTGGGCAGGGGTCGATGGCCCCCGGCGCTGGGAGGCGACCCAGGCGTCGAAGTCGGCCGGCGTGTGGACGATCGCCTTGTTGCGCATGTTGGCGTGGCTCAGCCCGCAGAACTCGGTGCACTGGCCCAGGTAGACGCCGGGCTTGTCGGCGCTGATGTTCATGTGGTTCTGGCGGCCGGGGACGACGTCCGTCTTCCCCGAGAGCTTGGGCACCCAGAAGCTGTGGATCACGTCCTCGCCCTGAAGGGTCAGCTCGAGCTTCCGGCCGGCGGGCATGTGCAGCTCGTTGG
>DASZJY010000455.1:0-3696 GCA_035947635.1 Acidimicrobiales bacterium
TGGTAGATCTCGGTGGCCTCGGGCGGGATCGAGCCGGGGGTCATGCCGCCGAGGTCGGCGTGGTGGGCCCGGTTGGCGGCCCACCCGATGAGGCGTTCGCCATCGGGGGTGAAGCAGGGTGCCACCAGGGTCAGGTCGTTGAGATGGGTGCCGCCGCAGAAGGGGTCGTTGAGGGCGACCTGGTCCTCGGGCCCGAGGCGGTCGCCGAAGGCGTCGATGGCGGCTCGCACCGACGCCGGCATGGACCCCAGGTGGACGGGGATGTGCTCGGCCTGCACCAGCAGCTCACCGTCGGGCGCGAAGAGGGCGGCGGAGCAGTCGGCCCGCTCCTTGATGTTGGGACTGAAGGCGGCCCGGCGCAGCACCGCTCCCATCTCCTCGGCCACGCCTGTCAGCCGGGAGATGAGCACCTGCAGGGCAGCCGGGTCGAGGCTCACGGCGTCACCGGGTCAGCACCCAGCTCCCGTCGGGCGCCACGTCGGCCGACCATCCCTCGGGCACCCACACCGTGCAGTCGGGCTCGGCGATCACCGTGGGGCCCTTGGTGGCCTTGCGGGGGGTCGGCGGAGGTCCCAGGTCCTCGACGGTGACGGCCGGAGGAGTGCGGGCTCGGGCCCGGAGGGCCACCACCTCCACCGGAGCGCCGGGACGGGAGTAGCCGTTGCGGCGCCGGTGCTCCTCGGCGAAGTCGTCGATGCCGGCGACGGTCAGCTCGTGGCTCTGGCCGGCGTAGCGGCAGTCCAGCGAGGTGGTGACGTCGACGTCGTCTCCTCCGCCGACGACGCCGGCGGCCCGGTCGCGCAGTTCGGCCAGGGCGTCGTCGACGCCGGCGTGGTCGCCCGGGGTGGGCCACGACCGCACGAGGTCCCGCTGGCGGGGCGAGCAGAGCAGCCCGACCGCCGACAGAACCCCGGCGCGGGGCGGCACGACGACCGCGGCCATGCCCGCCCCGTCGGCCACCGCGCAGGCGTGGAGCGGGCCGGCGCCGCCGAAGGCCACCAGCGCCAGCCCGCCGGGGTCGACACCCCGCTGCACGGAGACGACCCGTACCGCCCGTTGCATGGCGGCATCGACCACCCGCACCACGCCCTCGGCGTCGACGCCGGCCTTCTCGAGCGCCCTCTCGGCCGCCTCCGAGTCGAGGGCGTCGAGACCCCCGAAGGCGGCGTCGCTGGGGAACCGGCCGAGCACGAGGTCGGCGTCGGTCACCGTGGGCCGCTCGCCGCCCCGCCCGTAGCAGGCCGGACCGGGGTCGGCCCCCGCGCTCTCCGGCCCCACGACGAGGGCGCCGCCGGCATCGAGGCCGGCGATGGAACCCCCGCCCGCCCCGATGGTGTGGATGTCGAGGGCGGGGAGGCGGATCGGGAAGCCGGCGGCGGTGCGCCCCGGTGCCGGCTCGGGCACGCCTCCCTGGACGAGGCAGACGTCGGTGCTGGTGCCGCCCATGTCGAAGGTCACCGCGTCGGCGAAACCAGCCGCCTCTGCCGCCAGGGCGCCGGCTCGGGCACCTCCCGCCGGCCCGGACAGCAGCAGGGCGACGGCCAGCTCGGCCGCTTCGTCGGCGGGCAGGAGGCCGCCGGCCGAGGTCATCACCAGGACCTCCCCGGCCAGGTCAGACAGGGCACGGAGGTAGCGGCGGCACCGCGGCCGCAGGTAGGCGTTGACCACGGTGGTCACCGTCCGCTCGTACTCCCGGAACTCGGGGGAGACCTGGTGCGAGCAGGTGACGTCGTCGACGTCCCGGCCGGCGAGGGCGTCGGCCACCGCCTCCTCGTGGGAGGCGTCGAGGTCGGCGTGGAGCAGGCACACGGCGACCGACTCGACCCCGGCGGGCACCTCCGGAACCGACGACGGGTCGAGGGGCTCCAGCTCGTCGCCGGTGGCGTCGAGCCGCCCGCCCACCTCGAGTCGCAGGTCGCGGGGCACCAGCGGCTCGGGGCGGTCCGCGTCGATGTCGTACAGCGACGGGCGGTCCTGGCGGGCGATCTCGATCACGTCGGCGAACCCCGCCGTCGTCACCAGGGCCACCTTGGCGCCCCGCCGCTCGAGGAGGGCGTTGGTGGCGACCGTGGTGCCGTGGGCCAGGAGGGCGGGGCGGTCCTCCGCCTCCAGTCGCTCCAGCCCCTCTGCGACGGCCCGGCTCGGATCGTCGGGCGTGGACAGCACCTTGGCGACCCGCCCGTCGTCGCCCACGATGTCGGTGAACGTGCCGCCGGTGTCCGCTCCGACTCGCAATGTCGCCTCCCCGGGGCGGGGCCCCGACCCCGCCCTGCTCCTCCAGACGGGGCCCCTGCCGCGTCGGGCGCCGTGGTTCGTCGAGACTAGGCGGCGTGGTCGTGGCGCCCGACGGCGAGTACCCGGTGGCGGGGCCGCCCCGGCCGGTCGGGCCCTCGGCCTGGCGCATCCCCGACCCGGACGACGAGGAGTCCGACCTCGTCGGCTTCGGCGCCGACCTCACGCCCGAGACGTTGATCGACGCCTACCGGCGGGGCGTCTTCCCGTGGCCCCATCAGCGGGTCGCCCTCCCCTGGTTCTCGCCCGACCCGCGGGCGCTGATCCCGGCGGCGGGCGCACACGTCAGCCGCTCGCTGCGCCGGCGGCTGCGCCACGCCGGGTGGGAGACGACGGTGGACGTCGACTTCGCCGCCGTGATCGCCGGCTGCGCCTCCCGGCCGCGCCGTGAGGGCACCTGGATCACGCGGGAGATGGCCGCCGCCTACCGGCGGCTGCACGACCTCGGGTGGGCCCACAGCGTCGAGGTGTGGGACGGCGACGAGCTGGTGGGCGGGATCTACGGCGTCCGGGTCGGCGCCTGCTTCACCGGTGAGTCGATGTTCCACCGGCGCACCGACGCGTCGAAGGCGGCGCTGGTCGACCTGGTCGCCCGCTGGACCGAGGCCGGCGGCGCCTTCGTGGACGTGCAGCTGCCCACCGAGCACCTGGCCACGATGGGTGCGGTCGAGGTTCCCCGGTCGCGCTTCCTCGTCCTCCTGGCCGAGGCGCGGGATCGGGTGGTGTCCATGCGCGTCGACCGCCTGCCCGCACGCCGGTTGGCCGAGGGCGCCGGGTCATGACGCCGGGGCGGCCACCTTCGTCAGCAGTCGGGTCTCATGGGGAGAGCCGGCCCGCGGCGGGTGGGGAAACGCCCTCTCGAGCCTGAGGTCGCTACGGCCCACGAGGTGGTGGGCGGCCTCGCGGCACCGGCGGATCTCCAGCTGGATGAAGGTGGGCCACCCGACGAGGTCCGCTTCCTCGGCGGTCGGGCACGTCACCACCACGTTGCCCCCGACCGGCAGGGTGTCGACGAGGGGCGACAGGGCGGCGACGTGGTCGGTCCGGCCGAAGCGCTCGACGACGTCGCGCCAGTCCGCCGCCAAGGGGTCGTCGACCGGCCCGGTGGTGGTCGCGTAGCGGAGCCCGTCGGGCAGGTAGTGGGCAAGGAGCGGGATGTCGCTGATGGCGGCGAACACCACATCGCCCCTGCCCAACACGTCGGAGGCCTCATCCACCCAACCGGCCGCGTTGCTCTTGGCGTCGCGGGCCGTCGGGACGGCGAAGGGACCGGAGAGGACACCGACGATCACCAGGACCGCGACAGCCAGGTCGCCCGCCCGGGCGAGAGCGAGACCGAGCGGGATCAGGAGCGGACCGATGAGCACGCCGAGATAGCGGCTGTGCCACTGGAAGCTGGCCCGC
>DASZJY010000456.1:0-6286 GCA_035947635.1 Acidimicrobiales bacterium
CCCGACGCCCGGTTGTCACGGCTGGTCAGGGCGCTCGCTCCTGGCGGCCGCCTCGTCGTCGTCGCCGGCAACCCGCTCAGCCCCTTGAGGGCCTGGGATCGCCTCCGTCGACGGCCCGTGGGGCCGACGGGCGCGGCAGCGCCGGCACGTCTCCGTCGTCCGCTCGAGGCGCGAGGTCTGCGGATCGAGCAACGGTTCGGGCTGCTGCCCTCGTCCGTGGCGTCGACGACGTGCTTCGACCTGGCCGCCCCCCGGGCGGCGGCGGCCGTCCTCGGCGCAGCGTCGGTACGGGTGGAGGGCGCCCGGGCCGCCGCCCTGTGCCTCCTGCGACAGCTCGCCGAGCGCCGTGCCGCCGCCGCCCTCGTGCCCGGATGGATGGTGGTCGCGTCACCGGCCGGTCCCCGCCGCCGGCCGGAGGTCACCCCGCCGACCGCCCGGCTGGGCTACGCCGACAGCCGCGAGGCGAAGGTCCTTCGGGGCGAGCCGCCTCGGGAGCTCGAGAAGCGTTACTCCTCCGAGGCGGCAGCAGCGGCCGAGACCATGGCCCTCCAGGTGCTGGAGAGGGCGGGGCTCGCGTTCGCCCCCCGGTTCCTGCGGCGCCCGGCGCCGGATCGGACCTGTCAGACCTGGGTGCCAGGACGGGCGTTGTGCCCGGCCCGGCTCGGCCACAGGGAGCTGACGGCCTGGGTCGCCCGCTCGGCGCGGGTCCTCGGCCGGCTCCACGGGGTGACGGCCCGGCCGGACGGACGGGTCCTCGTGCACGGCGACTACTGGCTCGGCAACCTGCTCGTCGACGGCGATGCCGTCGTCGGCGTCGTCGACTGGGCAGGTGCCCACTGGGGAGCACCGCCCGAGGACCTCCGCTTCCTCGTCGACTCCCTCGTGGGCGCGGGAACGGTGTCGCCGCCGCGCGCCCTCGAGCTCGCTCGGATCGTCCGGTCGGAGCACGCCGCCGGCCTCGAGGATCTCGAGCCGCTCGTCGTCGAGCCGTCTCGGTGAGAACGCTGCTGGTGCGCACCGGCGGCCGGCAGGGCCCCGGCGGCCCCCGGTACGAGGACGAGCAGGGGACGGTCACCTCGGCGCCGGCACGAGCCCTCGTCGCCAACACGGCGGCCATGGTCGGCGCCCGGTACGTCGTCGCCGCACTGGGATGGGCGGGCACGTTGCTCATCGTGCGCCACCTCTCGGTGGAGCAGTGGGGGGCGTTCTCCTTCGTCTTCTCGTTGTTGGGGCTTCTCGCCGTTTTCACCGAGCTGGGGCTCGGCCGGGTGGCCATCAAGGGACTGCTGGACGACGAACGAGATCCCACCTCCTTCGCCGGGACCCTCGTGGTGCTCCGCGGCCTGCTCGGGGTCCTCGCCTATCTGGTCGCCCTCGGGTTCGTCATCGTCGCCGGCTACCCGGGCGAAGTCACGCGGGCGACTGCGGTCGCCGGGCTCGTCGTGGTGCTGGCGACTCCGTCGCATGCGGTCGAAGGCGTCTTTCAGGCCCATCTGCAGATGGGAACGGTGGCCGTCGGGAACATCCTGGGGCAACTGGCCCAGATCGCCCTCGTCGTCGCCCTCGTCACCGTGGGCGGCTCGGTCGTGCTGCTGACGGTGCCGGCCGTGGCCTGCGAGGTCGTCATCCTGGCGTGGAAGGTCCGGCGGGTGCGGCGGCTCCAATCCATCCGGCTCAACGTCGACCTTTCCGCCTGGTGGGAGCTCCTGAAGGAGGCCGCTCCGCTGGCGGCGGGGGTCGTCCTCGCCACGCTGTACTTCCGGGTGGACGCCATCATGCTCTCGAAGCTCGACGACTTCACGGCCGTCGGGATCTACGGCGTCGCCTACAAGTTCGTGGAGCTCGTCCATTACCTGCCCACGGCGATGATGGTGCCGCTACTGGCGCTGCTGGTGCGGGCATGGCCCGACGACCTCGAGACCTTTGGGGACACGTTCCGGAGGGCGCTCACCCTGTTGGTGGTCGTAGGGGTGCTGATCGCCGTCGAGTTCAGCGTCTTCGCCCAACCGGCGATCGCCCTGTTCTACGGCAGCGAGTACGCGGTTGGCGCCCCGGCGGCCCGTTTGGTCGTGGCCGCCGAGTGCCTCAGCGCGCTCGGTCGTCTCGCCTTCACGGTGCTCGTGGCGACCGGGCGCTACCGCCTCTACCCGCTGGCCGCGTTGGTCGGTCTGGCGACGAACGTCGGGCTCAACCTCTGGCTCATCCCCGCCCACTCGTACGAGGGGGCGGCGCTGGCGACGGTCGTCACGGAGATGCTGGTCGTGGCGGTCGTGCTGGTGCCCGTCGCGAGGATGGACGCTCTCCGTCCGCTGCCCGTCGGCACGGTTGCCTCAGCCGTGGGCGCCGGAGTCCTGTGTGCCGCGGTCGCCCTGCTGGCCCAAGCCTGGGTGCCGTGGCCGGTGGCAGGCCTGCTGTCGGCGTTCGCCTACCTCGCGGTGGTGCACGTCATCCACTCTCGCCGAGGAGGAGGAGGTCTTCATCGGCTGCTCTCGGCTCCGGCCAGGAGCTGAGTGGTTCCCGGCCCGCCTGGTGGGCCGTGAGGACCGTGCGGTAGGCCTCCAGCACGCGCTGAGCGGCGGCGTCGGCGGAGAACCTCCGGGCGCTCCGCCGCGCCGCTTCACCGAGGCTCGCCCGCAGCGTGGGGTCGGAGGCGAGGCGGCGGAGGGCGCTCGCCAGGGCGTCGACGTCTCTTGGGGGCGTGAGCAGCCCGTCGGTGCCGTCGGTGATGATGAGCGACGGTCCACCGGCGTCGGACGCGACCACCGGAAGCCCGGCGGCCATGGCCTCGGTGACCACCTGACCGAACGGCTCGGGGAGGATGGACGAGTGCACGAACACGTCGAGAGCGGCCAGCTCGGCCGGGATGTCCTCACGGAAACCCCGGAACTCGACGCGGTCGGCGATCCCGAGCCGGCCGACCAGCGCGTGGAGCTGTCGCTCGTACTCGTGCTCCCCGAAGAGCGGGGCACCCACCACGACAGCGACCGCCTCGCTTCCCGTGAAGGCGCGGGCGAAAGCGGTGAGGAACACGTCCTGGCCCTTCCACGGCGTGATGCGCCCGACCATCCCCACGCGTAGCGGGCTGGGCTCCACGGTCGCCCGCCGCCGCGCGTCGAAGCACCTCGGGTCGACGGGGTCCGCCACCGAGAAGCGGGGCCGCGGGCAGGTGCCGAGCGTGGGGAGCGTGGTGTCGTTGCCGAGCACCGCGTCGGGAAGGCGGCGGGCCATGGCCCGTACCACCGCCACCGCAGGGGCCGGAAGGTAGTCGGGCGTTATGCGGTCGCGGATGTGCCAGATCACGGGCGCCCCCGCGGCGCGCGCCGCCAGGCCCCCGTAGATCGCGGCCTTCAGGGAGTTGGTGTGCACGAGCGCAGGCCGGAGACGACGGAGACGTCGGGTCAGGCGGGCGACGTAGCTCGCCGCACCGGCTGCGCCGGCCAAGCCCACGCCCCCGGGACGCAGGTGCTCGCAGCGCACCTCGCGGGTGGCCTGGGCCATGGGAAGGACCTCGGTGGCCACCCCGACCCCTTCCAGCCTGGCCACCAGCGGCCCGTCCTCGGCAACGACGACGCGGGCGTCGACCCACGGGGCCAGCGCCGGCAGCAACCGCAGCATGGCCAGTTGCGCTCCCGACAGCTGGGCGGACTGGTCGAGATAGACCACTCGGCGTCGGGTGCCGGTCACGGTCTGCTCCCCTGACCGGCTGCCTCGGGGACCAGCGACGTGTGGGTGACGGCGAGGAACAGCCAGAAGTAGACGTCCATCGGGAAGATGTCCAGGTACGTGGCGACCAGCGAGGCGGAGGACGCGGCCAGCACCATGGCGGCGGTCGAGAGGGCGAACAGCGAGTCACCGGTCGGGGACGCCCGCGCCGCGGTGTGAGCGGACCGGAACGCGGCGACGAGGAGGAGCACGAGCAGCCAGAGCCCGAGCACGCCCAGCTCGTAGACCGCCTTGTAGTACTGGTTGTCGGGGTGGAAGATCTCTCCCGTCCCGGTCGCCTCGGTGACCTTCTCGGAAGCCGAGCTGCTGGCGCCGACGCCCACTCCGAGCGGGTTCGCGGTGATGCGTGAGAGCTTCTCCTGCCAGGCCTCCACCCGCTGGATGCCGCTGGTCGGCGCCAGGGCGGCCGAGGAGACGTCGGCCGGCAGGAACAACAGGCCGACGGCGGCCAGCGGTATGCCCAGCAGCAGGACCCGGAAGCGTGTGAACCCCAGATAGGCCAGTCCCACCGCCAGGCCGACCCAGGCCCCGCGGACGAAGCTGAAGGCAAGTCCCATGCCCAGCACGGGCACGGCGAGGACGAACGCGCGGCTGCGGAGGCGTCGCGGCTCGCCCAGGGCGTGGGCCGCGCCGACCAGGAGGACGAGCATCAGGAAGTAGCCCATCCCGAAGGGCTGGGTGAAGGTGGAGAACGACCGCAGGAACCCGCCTGCGGACCTGATCACCGTGTTGTACTCGTAGCCCAGAGCGTTGAGCCGGCGGTGTCCCAAGGCCTGCTGGGCCAATGCGTACACGGCGACGACAACGCCGACGACCATCAGCAAGGTGACGAGCAGGTCGCGCTCGCCGCGATCGAGGGGACAGCGCCGGACGGCCACCACGACCAGCACGAAGAAGAAGGCGACCTTCAAACCCCACACCGCCTGGAGCCCACCGACGGTGAGCGCTGAAAGCAGCGCCAGGGCCAACAGCCCGGCGACCGCCGGCGCCCACGGTGGCGGGGGCCCTGGCCCGGCCCTCGCCTCGGCGGGAGCGACGACGGTTGCGAGCAGGGTCGCCAGCAGGAGCACCTCTTTCCAGCCGGCGGCCCACGGTGGAAGCGACGGGGCCAGTAGAAGCAGGCCATCGAACGGCACCAGAAACGCCAGGAGCACGATCCCTCGTTGTGGCCGCCGGGCCAGGGCCACGGCCAACGGGCCGAGCACGGCCAGCCCCATCAAGGCGAGGAGCGCGGGGCCCCGGCCCACGAGCAGCAGAGCGGCGTTCAGCCCTATCAGGCCCCAGGCGAACCCCGGAGCTCGGCCGGCGCTTCTGCCCTTTTCCGCCTCAATGGCTAAGAGCGACAATTTGCTCAACTTGGGTATAGTAGTCACGCGATGGACCTCATGGACCACTTCCGCGTCATCTACCGGCGTCGCTGGCCAGTGCTGGCGGCGTCGCTGGTCGTGGCGTCCCTCGCCTACGCCTGGAGCGTCACGCGGCCTCCCGTCTACCGGGCGAAGGCCCTGGTCAGCGTGACCTCGGGCCGGGCGGTGTCAGGGGAGAGCGTGACCGAAGAGGACACCTTGTTCCTGACCCGCAACTATGCCGAGCTGGCGCGGACCCGCCCCGTGGTGGCCGACGCCGCCGTTCGGTCGGGACTGCGGCTCTCGGCCGGCGACGCCCGCCAGCGGCTCTCGGCGCGCGCGGCCAACGACGTGGGGTTCCTCACCATCACCGCCGACGGCCCTTCGCCGGCCAGCGCCACCGCCTTGGCCACAGGGGCGGTGGACGCGCTGCTCGCCGCCGTCACCGCCCAGCAGGCCGAGGCGCTGCGCGAGGCGCTGGCCCCCGTCGACAGCGAGATCCAGCGCCTCGAGGGCCAGCTCAACGACCTACGCCGCTCCGGAGTGGGTCGGGTCCCTCTCGACAACCGCTACGAGGCCCTCGTCCAGAAGGCCACCGAACGGCTTCTCGCACCGACCGACCGCCTGGCGGTTGTGGCAGCCGCCCGTGCCGACGGCGAACCGGTGTCTCCGACCCCCGTTCGAGACGCCGTGCTCGTCTTGTTGGCCGCGCTGGTCCTGAACGCGGAGCTGGCCGTCGTCGTCGAGGCGCTGCGCGATCGCTTCTCGACGCAGGAGCAGGACGACGCCGTCACCGAGGTGACGGGGCTCCCGGTGCTGGCCCGGGTGCCGGAGACGGGCGGCGAGCAGACGGTCGAGGCCATCCGGACACTGCGGACGAACCTCATGTTCATGGAGACGTCCGCCCGGTTGCGGACGGTCGCCGTCGTGAGCGCCGACCCCAACGCGGGCAAGACGTTCACCGCCGTCCACCTGGCCCAGTCGGTGGCCGGCCTGGGCGTACCGGTGGTGCTGGTGGACGGAGATCTCCGGCGCCCGTCGGTCCACCGCCAGCTCGGCCTTGCGGTGACGCCGGGCCTGGGAGACCTGCTCCACGGTGCCAGCCTCGAGCGGGTGCTCAAGCGGGCACCCGACCACGATCACCTCGACGTCCTGACCGCCGGGTCGTCGCTGACCGATCCGGCTGGCGCCCTCGGTGGTCGCCAGTTCAGGTCGGT
>DASZJY010000457.1:0-3133 GCA_035947635.1 Acidimicrobiales bacterium
CACGCCGGGACGGCCTCGGTGGGCGACCGCCTGTACGTCGTGGGTGGCTACTCGAGCCGGAGAGCCCTGTCGCAGCCCGTGGCCCGGGTCTTGAGCCTGGGGCCGGATGACGACCGCTGGCGCGAGGAACCGTCGCTCTCCGCTCCTCGGGGTGCGCTCGCGGTCGTGGCAGTGGGCGACCGCCTTGTCGCCGTCGGGGGCATGCCCGAGGCGACCCTGCGCCGGACGGAGGTGCTGACTCCCGGCGCCCGTGAGTGGCAGCCCGGTCCCGACCTCCTCGAGGCCCGGGAGCACCTCGCGCTGGCGACCTCCGGGGGGCGGGTCTACGCCATCGGCGGCCGAGTGGGCAGCCTGGAGTCGAACCTCAGGTCGGTGGAGTCATGGGACCCGGCCGGGCAGGAAGGCTGGAGGCGGGAGCCCCCGCTCAACGACTCGCGGGGCGGCACCGCGGCAGCCGAGGTCCGCGGCCGGCCGTGCGTGGCCGGAGGCGAACAGCCGACCGGCACCATCGCCTCCGTCGAGTGCCTCGCCGCCGACCGGTGGGAGCGGGTGGCCACGCTCGCGATCCCTCGTCACGGCCTGGCCGTCGTAGCCATCGGTGATCGCCTCCGCGTGATCGGCGGAGGGCCCACGCCCGGGCTCTCGGTCAGCGACACCCACGAGTCGCTGGCGACCGGCTGATCACCCTTCCCTGGCCGTCACCTCACGGCACGCCTCCAACAGCGCGGACAGGAAGTGGTCGGGCGCGCTGACCGGGGCGCCGTGGTCGGCGTGCACCCGGTGCACGGTGGCGCCGGGGATCGCCGCCGCCAGCGCCGCCTGGCGGGCCGGGGGCACGAGCACGTCCTCGGCCGTGACCACGACCGAGGTCGGCACGTCGACGGTGCCGATCCAGTGGCGCGAGGAGAAGCGGCCCAACTCGTGGGCGGCGGCCAGCATGTGGGCGGGGTGGGCGCGCCGTAGCTCGGACTCCGCCCAGCCGCGCCAGGGCGAATCCTCGAAGCGGGAGAGGAGGGCGGACCCGACCCAGTGGCGGCCCAGCCACGGCGCCCTCCTCACGATCGCCGTCCAGGCCGGCAGCCCCAGCCACTGCACCCGTTCCCAGACCGTCCCCACGAAGAAGGCGCTGGTGGCACACAGCACCAACCCGGAGACCCGCCGGCGGTGGCGGCGCCAGACGAGCTGGGCGACGGCCCCGCCCATCGAGTAGCCGACGGGCACGAACCGCTCGACTCCGAGGACGTCGGCGACGGCCACGACGTCGTCTGCGCACTCGTCCAGGCGGAACGGCCCGATGAGGGGCAGCCCCCAGCCGTACCCGCGGTGCTCGACGGAGACGACGCCATAGCGAGCGCCCAGGGCGTCGAAGCACCGGAACCAGCTGAGGTCGGCGGTGGCGGTGAGCCCGTGGAGCAGCACGAGGGTCGGGGCGCCGGCCGGGCCGGGCAGCTCCCGGACGAAGGCCGACCCTCGACCGGGCACGTCCACCACCCGTCCGGGCGGCAGCGGCGGCGGCGCGCTACGCGCTGACTTCGACGATCTCGACCTTCAGCGTCCCGCCCGGCGCCTGGTACTCGACGGTTTCGCCCCGGCTGCGCCCGAGCAGGCTCCGCCCCAGCGGCGAGGCGGGCGAGATGACCGGCAGGCCGTCGGGGCGCTCCTCGATGGAGCCCACCAGGTAGCGCTCGACGTCGTCGTCGCCCTCGTAGCGCAGGGCGACGATGCTGCCGGTGCCGACATGTTCGCTCTCCTTGTCGCCTTCCACGATCACCGCGCTGTCGAGGAGCGCCTGGATCTGGCGGATGCGGGCTTCCATGCGTCCCTGGTCGTCGCGGGCGGCGTGATAATCGGCGTTCTCCGACAGGTCGCCCAGCTCCCGCGCGCGCTGGATGGCACCGGCGATCTCGATGCGACCACGGGTGGTGAGGTCGTCGAGCTCGGCCTGGAGGCGGTCGTAGGCGGCCTGGGACAGGTGCGTCTCGGCCATGTGACCAGGCTACCAACCGCCTTGGGCGGTCCTTTCGAGGTTGACGTCCGCCACCCTGGGCACGACACTGGAGCTTCTGTGAGCAGGACCCTGATTTCCGTAATTCGGTAGCACGCGCCTTCCGGCGCGTGCGTTCGACCGTCCACCCTGGTGGGCGGTTTCTCATTTTCGAGGAGCTGTGGGCTACAAGATCGGCGTCATCGGCGGCGACGGCATCGGCCCCGAGGTGCTGGCCGAGGCCCTGAAGGTCGTGCGCGCCGTCGGGGTGGACCTCGACACCGTCGAATACGACCTGGGAGGGGGCCGGTACCTCCGCACCGGAGAGGTCCTGCCCGACACCGTGCTCGACGAGCTCCGTGGCCTCGACGCCATCCTTCTCGGGGCGGTGGGATCGCCCGACGTCGCCCCCGGCATCCTGGAGCGGGGCCTCCTGCTGCGCCTGCGCTTCGAGCTCGACCTCTACGTCAACCTGCGCCCCTTCCGCTCGCCCGACGGGGAGCGCGACTTCGTCGTCGTCCGGGAGAACACCGAAGGGGTGTACGCCGGCGAAGGCGGGTTCCTGCGCAAGGGCACCATCCACGAGGTGGCGACCCAGGGGTCGGTGAACACGCGCATGGGCGTCGAGCGGTGCGTGCGCTTCGCCTTCGAGCTGGCCGCCACCCGGCCCCGTAGACACGTCACCCTGGTGCACAAGACGAACGTGCTCACCTACTCGGGGGACCTGTGGCAACGGGCGTTCGGCGACGTCGCCGCCGGCCACCCCGAGATCTCGACGTCCTACGACCACGTCGATGCCGCGTGCATCCACCTCGTGTCCTCACCGGGGCGGTACGACACGCTGGTCACGGACAACCTCTTCGGTGACATCCTCACCGACCTGGCGGCGGCGGTCACCGGCGGCATCGGCCTCGCCGCCTCGGCCAACCTGAATCCCGACCGCACCGGGCCTTCGATGTTCGAGCCCGTGCACGGCTCGGCGCCCGACATCGCCGGTACCGGCAACGCCAATCCCGTGGCCGCCATCCGCTCGGCGGCCATGATGCTGCAGTTCCTGGGGGAGACCTCGGCGGCAGCCAAGCTGGAGGCGGCGTGCGCCGCATCGACCGGTCGGGCCAGCACCACTGCCGAGATCGGCGACGTCATCGC
>DASZJY010000458.1:0-2218 GCA_035947635.1 Acidimicrobiales bacterium
CCGTCTCGACATCGTCTCGGCCGAGCGCATCCGCGAGGAGCTCGACAAGCTGCTCGTGGTCGAGCGCCCGGGCAAGGGCTTGTGGTTCCTCGTCGAGACGGGGCTGGCCGACGAGTTCCTGCCCGAGCTGCCGGCGCTGGCGCTCGAGCAGGACCCCATCCAACGCCACAAGGACGTGCTGGCCCACACGATCGCGGTGGTGGAGCAGACCCGGTCCGACAAGGTGCTGCGGCTGGCGGCGCTGCTCCACGACATCGGCAAGCCCAAGACCCGTTCGTTCGGCCGCGGCGGCGTGTCGTTCCACCACCATGAGGTGGTCGGCGCCCGCATGGCCGAGGAGCGCATGCGGGCCCTGCGCTATCCAACCGACGAGATCGCCGACGTCCGCCAGCTGGTCGAGCTGCACCTGCGGTTCCACGGCTACGGCGACGAGGTGTGGACCGACGCCGCCGTCCGCCGCTACGCCCGCGACGCCGGGCACCTCCTCGGCCGCCTCAACGAGCTCACGCGGGCCGACTGCACCACCCGCAACAAGGCCAAGGCGGCGATGCTGTCGCGGCGGATGGACGACCTCGAGCGGCGCATCGCCGAGCTGGCGGCGCGGGAGGAGCTCGACCGCATCCGCCCCGACCTCGACGGCAACCAGATCATGGCCCACCTCGGCGTCGGTCCCGGCCGCCTCGTCGGCCAGGCACGCGAGTACCTCCTCGAGCTCCGCCTGGAGGAAGGGCCTCTCGGTGAGGAGGAGGCCTACCGCCGCCTCGACGAATGGTGGGCGAAGCACCGGGGCCCGACTGGCCTGCCTGGTTGAACTCTCTCCGCGATCGACCGGTCAGGAGAGAGTCGATCGCTCGATCGCACGAAGTTCGGCGGGGGATCAGTCCTTGCGCCGGGTCGCCTTGCGGGCCACGCCGGCCGTCCCCCGGGCCGCCTTGCCGGCCACGTTGCGAGCGGCCCGCCCGGCGCCCTCGACCGCCCGCTTGGTGCGCTGGAGGGCAGCGGCCGCCCAGGCGTACTCGGTGCCCAGCACCGCGAACCCGAGGATGACGACGAGGAAGCCGGGGCCCGGCAGCACAAGGAGCACAAGGCCCCCGAGGACGAGCACCGCACCGAGCGCGGTGACGGCGACGCGCTTGGACGACCGGCCGATGAACCGGATGACCTCAGCAGGCTTGGCGGCGATGCGGGGAAACTAGCGGACGACGGTGACCGACACTCGTTGGACGGCGTTGTTGGCATAGCCATCCAGGTTCCACGGCGGTTCGGTGGGCTGCACGTTGCCCGCCCCGTCGGCGGCCCGGCACCACAGCTCGACCTCGCCCGGGCCGGGCGGGTCCCAGGCCAGCGTCCACCGCTGCCACGCATGGGGCCCGATGTCGGTACCGGACAGCTGCGCCGCCGTCCAGTGCACGCCTCTGTCGGCGCTCACCTCCACCGTCGTCACCGGCGCCCATCCCGACCAGGCCCGCCCCTCGAGCACGCACGTCCCGAGCGGCAGGAGGCGGCGGCGGGTGAAGAAGTCGGGCAGGCCGGGCGGCACCATGAGGGCCCGGGGGAACATGCGGGTGACAGGTCCGCCCGGGTCGTCTTCGTCCCGCCGGAACGTGTAGGCCCTCGCCTGCTGGTAGCCGGCGAAGGGCTCGTCGACGACCGCGATCCGGGTGAGCCACTTGACGTTGGTCATCCCGTACCACCCGGGCACCAGCAGGCGGAGGGGGAACCCGTGCTGGGGCGGGAGGGGCTGGCCGTTCAGCTCGTAGGCGAGGAGCACGTCGTCGGCGGTGGCGTCGGCCACCGTCAGGCTGCGGGCGTAGCTCTGCACCTCGCTGCCTTCCACGCCGCGGTCCATGCCGGTGAAGACCACTTCCCTGGCACCGTCGTCGAAGCCCGCCTCCTCCAGCAACGGGCGCAGGCGCGTCCCTCTCCACCGACCGGTGCCCACCGCCTCGACGAGCCATGGTTGGCTCATGGGGCGGGGCGCCAGGCGTGCGCGCCCGTTGCCCGCGCACTCCATGGTGGCGGCCACCTCGACGGCCGGGCGCGACCTGAGGTCGTCGAGCGACAGTGTCAGGGGCCGCCGCACCCACCCGTCGACGACGAGCCGCCAGCGCGCCGGGTCGACGAGGGGGATGTCGTAGTGGATGAGCAGATAGTGCAGACCGATCGGCGTCACCGGCCAACGCAGGGCCTCGAGGGGCATCCCGTGGTTGCGGGTAGC
>DASZJY010000459.1:0-3849 GCA_035947635.1 Acidimicrobiales bacterium
TCAAGGCGGCCCGGGCCCGGAACGGGACCTTGACGAAGTAGGTGAGACGGATGACGGACGGCTCGGGAAGGGCGGAACGCTCCGAGTGGAACTGGCGCTCGGTGGCGTGGATGACCTCGGCCTTCTCCTTGAGGACGAGCACGAGCGCTCGGCGCACGGGCACCACGCACAGGGGCTCGTAGGTCGCGTTCAGCACCAATGCCTTCGCCATCAGGGGCCCGATCGCCGTCCTGACGCCCGTGGGGCAGGTGCTGGTGGCTCGACCACGGCGCCGAGGGTAGCGCACGGCCGGCGTTCACCGAGCCACCTAGAGCGGCCCTCGCGACCTCCGGCGACCGGCGTCGGTCCGGCACCAGGCCAGCCAGGCGACGACGTCGCCCGGCTCCACCGCCCGGTCGGGGTCGCCGTAGGCGGTGCGGACGCGGAACTCGAGGTAGGCGCCGTCGGGCAAGGGCAGAGGGGGCCAATGCCGCCACCATCCCGGCCGGGCCAGGCGGGCCACCTGGCCGACGGCCGTGGGCCACAGCGCGGGCCGGGCCACCACCGCCCGGGCCACCGGCCACAGCCACCCCGAGCGCCCGGTCACAGGCGGCCGAGCGCCCGCCATCCCACCGCTGCCGCCCCGACGACGGGGCCGTCAGCGCCCAGCCCGAGGGGGACGATCCGGGCACCGGTGGAGAAGGCGAGCCGGGCCCGGCGGTCGAGCTCCTCCTGGGCGGCGGCGAAGAAGGGGCCACCGAAGCCCAGCGCCACCCCGCCGCCCACCACCGCCAGCGGCAGGTCGAGCAGGTTGGCGACCGACGCCACGGCCCGCCCCACCAACGTCCCCGTCCGGGTGACCACCTCGGCCGGCGCCTCGTCGGCCGGGCGGCCGGTGACGGCGGCGATCGCGGTGCCCGACGCCTCCGCCTCGAGACAGCCCTGCGCCCCGCACGAGCACCGGCGCCCGTCGGGCTCGACGGTGACGTGCCCGATGTGGCCGGCGTTGCCGTGGGCGCCGTCGAGCAGGCGTCCGTCGAGGACGATCCCGCCGCCCACGCCGGTGGACACGACCATGGCGATGTAGTCGTCGTGGTCGTGGGCTGCCCCTCGCCAGCCCTCGCCGAGGGCCAGGGCCTTGGCGTCGTTGTCGATGTGGACGGGCAGGCCGGTGGCGTCGGCGAGCCTCCGCCGCAGCGGGAAGTCCCGCCACGCCGGGATGTTCAGCGGCGACACCTGCTCCCCGCCCGCGCTCATGGGCCCGCCGCACCCGACGCCACAGACGACCGTCTCGCCGTCGCCCTCGACGCCGTCGATCACCGCCAGCAGCGCCCCGAAGACAGCCTCAGGGTCGTCGCCCTTCGGCGTGGGGGCCTTTGCGGTGGCGACGACCTCGCCGTCCGCCGTCACCAAGGCGGCGACCAGCTTCGTGCCCCCCACGTCGATCGCCAGCGCCACCTCGATGCCCCGACCGTAGACGGCCCCTGCGACCGGCGAACGACAGCCTCGGCTGTACGCTCTGGCGATCGCCGCACCACGAGGAGGCTCTCCCCGAGCAGTGTCGACGTCACGGGCCGTCACCCGCTCCGTGCGCTCCTTCTCCCAGGGTTTCGAGGCCATCGTCGCCAACGTGGCCACCGTCATCCAAGGCAAGGACGAGGCCATCCGCCTGGCCCTGCTGTGCCTGGTGGCCGAGGGCCACCTCCTCATCGAGGACGTGCCCGGCGTCGGCAAGACCAGCCTGGCCAAGGCGCTGGCCGCCAGCATCGACTGCACGTGGGGACGGGTGCAGTTCACGCCCGACCTGCTGCCGTCGGACGTCACCGGCGTGACGGTGTACAACCGCAACTCGTCGTCGTTCGAGTTCCGGCCGGGCGGCATCTTCGCCAACCTGGTGCTGGGCGACGAGATCAACCGGGCATCGCCCAAGACTCAATCCGCGCTCTTGGAGGCCATGGAGGAGCGCCAGGTCACGGTCGACAGCACGACCTACCCGCTGCCCACGCCGTTCATGGTGATCGCCACCCAGAACCCCATCGAGCACGAGGGGACGTTCCCCCTTCCGGAGAGCCAGCTCGACCGCTTCCTCATGCGCATCCGCATCGGCTACCCGGGCCGGGGGTCGGAGATCGCCATCCTCGACACCCACGGGGCCGCCGACGACGCCCTCGACCGCCTCGGCCCGGTGGCCACCGCTGCCGACGTCGAGCTCATGACGGCCCACGCCCATGTGGTGCACGTGGCCCAGAGCCTGAAGGGCTACATCGTCGACGTCGCCGACGCCACCAGGCGGCGGCCCGACCTGGCCCTGGGCATGTCCCCCCGAGCCGCCCTCGGGCTGCTGCGAGCGTCGCGGGCGAGGGCCGCCGCCGCCGGCCGCGACTACGTCGTCCCCGAGGACATCAAGGCGCTGGCCCTGCCCGTCATCGAGCACCGCCTCGCCCTCACTCCCGAGGCCCAGCTGAGGGGCACGTCCCGGCAGGAGGTGCTGGGCGAGGTGCTGGCCACCGTGCCCGTGCCGAGCCGGGCCACAGCGGGGTAGCCCGGTGCCGACCCGCCGTGGTTGGGCGGTGGCGATCACCGCCGTGGCCCTCGCCGTCGCCGGGCGGGTGCTCGGCGTCTTCGAGCTGTTCGTGCTGGCCGCTGGGGCGGTCGGGCTCCTTGGCGCCGGCGCCGTGAGCGTCCTCCGCCGGGTGGACGTCGACGCCACCCGCCAGCTCCGACCCGCCCGCGTGCACGCCGGGGGCAACAGCCGGGTGGAGCTGCTGATCGTCAACCGGAGCCCCCGCCGGACGCCCGTGCTCAGCGTGCGTGACTCGGTGACCCCCTCCGGGCCCCGCAGGAGTCGACGGTCGCCGTCGGGGCCCGACGGCAGGCGCCAGGCCCGGTTCCTGCTGGCACCGCTCGCCGCCGGCGAGGAGAACCGGGCGACGTACCGCCTGCCCGCCGAGATGCGGGGCACCTACTCGGTCGGCCCCCTGGAAGCCGTCGTCGGCGACTCCCTGGGCCTGTGGTCCCGGCCCTCGGTGATCGCCCCGGCCGTCGAGCTCACCGTGTATCCCGCGGTCGAGCCTGTCGCCCCGATCCCGCACTCGCGCGGTGACGATCCCACCGCGGGCGCCCCCCGCCCGGCGGCCGTGGGCCCGAGCGGCGAGGACTTCTACGGCCTCCGTCCTTACCAGCTCGGCGACGACCTGCGCCGGGTGCACTGGCCGTCCACCGCCCGTACCGGCGAGCTGGTCGTCCGCCAGCTCGAGCTGCCCTGGCAGGGACGGGCCACCGTGCTGCTCGACGTCCGGGACGGCACCCACAGCGAGCTCAGCCTCGAGGTCGCGGTGTCCGCCGCCGCCAGCATCCTCCTGGCCTGCTTCCGCAACGGCGCCCTCGTGCGGCTGGCCACCAGCGACGGCACCGACTCGGGGGTGGCCGCGGGGCACGGGCACCTGGAGGCGATCCTGGAGCACCTGGCGGTGGTGGGGCCGGGGCCGGCCGACAGCCTGCCGTCGGTCGTGGCCGGAATGCGCCGCGCCGGCAACGGCGGAGGCCTGGCGGTGCTGACCACCACCGCGGTCCCGACCGCCGACCTCGAGCTGCTCGCCGGGCTGCAGGCGCGCTTCGACTCGGTGACCATCGTCCTGGTCGAACGGCGGGGCCACGGCGTCCCATCGGCCGCAGGTGCCCGTTGGGGCAGTGTCACGCTCCTGCGGGTGCCGGCCGACGGCGGCTTCGCCGACGCGTGGAACCGCTCGCTCGGTGGTGGCGTGCCCGCTCCTGTCGTGGGCGGCTGGTGATGACGGCGACGATCGACCGCCCACGCGTCCCCGGCGCGGGCGCCCCGCCGCCGGCCCGACCGCCCGAGCGCCCGAGTAG
>DASZJY010000460.1:0-2170 GCA_035947635.1 Acidimicrobiales bacterium
AGAAGAACTAGCTACATCATGCTCATGCCGGCGCCGGCAGGCGTCGGCATGGGCCGCGGAGCCTCTTTCTCGGGCTTGTCGGCCACCAGTGCACGCGTGGTCAGGAGCATGCCCGAAACCGACGCCGCGTGCTGCAGCGCAGAGCGGGTGACCTTGGCGGGGTCGATGACGCCCGCCTTGAAGAGGTCTTCCATCTGGCCGGTGGCGGCGTTGAGGCCGACGCTCCCCGACTCGGCCTCGACCTCCCGGACGGCGATGCTGCCCTCGAGGCCGGCGTTCTGAGCGATCCAGCGGAGAGGCTCAGCGAGGGCCTGGCGCACGATCGCCGTGCCCGTGGCCTCGTCGCCGTCGTTCTTCACCGAGTCGACGCCCACACGGGCGCGGATGAGGGCGGTACCGCCGCCTGGGACGACGCCCTCCTCGATGGCGGCCTTGGTGGCCGACACCGCGTCCTCGATCCGGTGCTTCTTCTCCTTGAGCTCGACCTCGGTGGCAGCTCCCACCCGGATGAGCGCCACGCCCCCGGCCAGCTTGGCGAGCCGCTCCTGGAGCTTCTCGCGGTCCCAGTCGGAGGTGGCCTCGTCGATCTGCCTGCGGAGCTGGCGCATGCGCTCGTCGACTTCGGCCCGGTCACCGCCGCCGTCAACGATCGTTGTCTCGTCCTTGTTCACCGTGACCCGCCGGGCGCGGCCCAGGTGGTCGAGGGTGAGAGTCTCGAGCTTGAGGCCCAGCTCCTCGGAAACGACCTGGCCGCCCGTCAGGACACCGATGTCCTGCAGCGTGGAGCGCCGGCGCTCGCCGAAGCCGGGCGCCTTCACGGCCACCGAGTTGAACGTGCCGCGGAGCTTGTTGACCACCAGCGTGGCCAGCGCCTCGCCCTCCACGTCCTCGGCGACGATGAGGAGCGGCTTGCTCGTCTGCATGACCTTCTCGAGCATCGGGACGAGGTCGTGGACGGAGCTGATCTTCTGGTTGACCAGGAGGATGTAGGGGTCGTCGAGCACGGCCTCCTGGCGCTCGGGATCGGTGACGAAGTGGGGCGAGAGGAAGCCCTTGTCGAACTGCATGCCCTCGGCAAACTCGAGCTCCATGCCGAAGGTGTTCGACTCCTCGACGGTGACCACACCGTCCTTTCCGACCTTGTCGATGGCCTCGGCGATGACCTCGCCGATGGACGTATCGGCGGCCGAGATGGCGGCCACGTGGGCGATCTCGCTGCGGTCGTCGACCTCCTTGGCCAACCCCTTGATGGACTCGACGGCGGCGTCCACGGCGGCGTCGATGCCCCGCTTGAGCATCATCGGGTTGGCGCCGGCGGCCACGTTCTTCATCCCCTCGCGGATGATGGCCTGGGCGAGGACGGTGGCGGTGGTGGTGCCGTCGCCAGCCACGTCGTTCGTCTTGGTGGCGACCTCCTTCACCGCCTGCGCTCCCATGTTCTCGAAGGGATCCTCGAGCTCGATCTCCCGAGCGATGGTGACTCCGTCGTTGGTGATGGTGGGAACGCCGAACTTCTTCTCGATGACGACGTTGCGGCCGCGGGGGCCGAGCGTGACCCTGACCGTGTTGGCCAGTTTGTTGACGCCCTCTTCGAGGCTTCGCCGGGCCCTGTCGTCGAACTTGAGCGCTTTCGCCATCGGGCCGGCTATCCGGTGACGGCGAGGACGTCGCGACCGTTGAGGATCAGCAGGTCCTCACCGTCGACGGTGATCTCCGTGCCGCCGTACTTGCTGTAGACGACGACATCACCCACCTTCACGTCGAGGGGGATGAGCTCACCCGTCTGCTCCGAGCGGCGCCCGGGCCCGACGGCGAGTACCTCGCCCTGCTGGGGCTTCTCCTTGGCGGTGTCGGGGATCACGATGCCGCTCACCGTCGTCTCCTCCGCCTCGCTGGGCCGGACGACGATGCGGTCTTCGAGGGGCCTGAGGTTCATTGGGGGTCGACCTCCAGTAGGACGCGTTAGCACTCTCGGTGTACGACTGCTAACGATAGCAGGCGCCTCCGCCCTCATTTCAACTGCTGCGGGCGCCCGAGCACGGCCACGGGTGGGGCAGGGGCCCCGCCTCGTGGAGGAGCCGGGAGTTGGGGCCCCGGGCGGGGGAGCGGAGCGACCACAAGCGCGGTTGCGGGGGGTCGGCGGGGGGGCCTATCGTTAGCACTCACGTAG
>DASZJY010000461.1:0-1681 GCA_035947635.1 Acidimicrobiales bacterium
AGGTCGGAAGAGCTCCTCGCGGTAGAACCGCAGCTCGGCCACCGACTCGCGGATGTCGTCGAGGGCGCGGTGGCGGCCGTCCTTGTCGGGACGGCGCTTCAGGATCGTCGGGTACCAGCGCCGGCCGAGAGCCCGGCCCCGGGCCCCGACACCGGCGCGTGAGCCGGACCTGGCCGTTCCTCGACCACCCGGGGCCCATCCCCTTCGCCCACCGGGGCGGCGCGAGCGAATGGCCGGAGAACACCATGGCCGCCTTCGAGCACGCCGTCGGGCTCGGCTACCGCTACCTGGAGACGGACGTGCACGTCACCGCCGACGGCGTTCTCGTCGCGTTCCACGACGACGTGCTCGATCGGGTCACCGACCGGCGGGGTCGCATCGACGCCCTCCCGTGGTCCGAGGTGCGACAGGCCCGCGTCGCCAATCAGGGCATCCCCCTCCTGGAGGAGCTGCTCGGGACGTGGCCGGAGGCGCGGGTGAACATCGACCCCAAGCACGACGCGTCGGTCGGACCGCTGGTCGACGTGCTCGACCGCACCGAGGCGCACGACCGGGTCTGCGTGGCCGCGTTCTCCGACCGGCGCCTGGCCCGGGTCCGCCAGCTCACCGCCGGGCGGGTGTGCACCGGCACGGGCCCGGGTGAGGTCGCCCGCCTGCGGGCGGCCGGCTACCGGGTGCCCTGCGGCCGCATCGCCGCCGCCTGCGCCCAGGTGCCGCTGCGTTGGCAGCACATGCCAGTGGTCGACCGGCGCTTCCTCGACGCCGCCCACCGCCGGTCGCTCCCGGTGCACGTGTGGACGGTGGACGAACCCGCCGAGATGGAGCGGCTCCTCGACCTGGGCGTCGACGGGATCATGACCGACCGCCCGGCCGTGCTCAAGGGGGTCCTCCAGCGGCGAGGGCAGTGGGTGGGCTGAGCGCGGCGCACCCGTCCCCCGCCGAGGCACGGCTGTACCACGCGATGTCACGCCCCCGGGTCAGGAGCAACGCCCGCCGCCGCCAGGAGGAGCCATGGCAACCGCAGCCGCCAAGGTCGAGCCGCCGCACATGAGCAGTGACCGGAAGCCGCCGTTGGTGACAAGGCCGTTCGTGCTCGTCGTCGCCGCGACGTTCGCCTACTTCGTCGCCGTGGGTGCCCTGCTCCCCGCCCTGCCCCTCTACGTCGAGGGTCCCCTCGGGGGTGGGAGCGTGTCGGTGGGGCTCGGCGTCGGGGCGTTCAGCTTCTCCGCCCTGGTGCTCCGGCCGTGGGCGGGGCGGTTGGGGGACCGGCGCGGTCGCCGACCCCTCGTCGTCGGTGGAGCGGCGCTGGCGGCTGTCTCCATCGCCGGGTACGTGGTGGCTACGTCGCTCCCGCTGCTCGTCGCCCTCCGGCTCGTGACAGGAGCGGGCGAGGCCCTGTTCTTCATCGGCGTGGTCAGCGCGACGAACGACCTCGCCCCCGACGAGCGACGGGGCGAGGCGATGAGCTACTTCTCCCTGGCGCCCTACGCCGGGCTGGCCGTCGGCCCCGTCCTCGGGGAAGCGTTGCTCGAGGGCGACGCCTTCGGCCCGGTGTGGGCCCTCGCGGCGGCAAGCACGGTCATCGCCGTCATCCTCGGCGCCCGGCTGCCCGAGACCCACGACACCGACGGCACCGCCGACGCGCCCGCCCGTCGGCGTCGCCTCGTGCACCCCGCCGGGC
>DASZJY010000462.1:0-6914 GCA_035947635.1 Acidimicrobiales bacterium
CCCGACCGCCAGGAGCGCCACCACCGCGACCAGCGCGGCCAGCGCGGCCAGCGAACGTCTCACGGACGCACCCTACGTCGCCCGCACCGGTTCCTCCCACCGCGGCTGGGGAAAGATGCTGAGGTGCCTTCGGCCGACGAGTTCACGCTCGGCGTCGAGGAGGAGTTCCTCCTCGTCGACCCCGACACGCGCCGGTTGGTCCCCCGCGCCGAAGAGGTCCTGGACGACGCCCGGGCCGATGGCGACGCCAAGGTCGAGCACGAGCTGCAGCTCGTGCAGGTCGAAGCCGGGACCGCTGTGTGCGGCACGCTGTCGGAGCTGCGGGGCCAGGTCGCCGGCCTGCGCAAGACGCTCTCGGCGTCGGCAGAGCGGGCGGGGTGCCGGATCGCGTCGTCCGGGAGCCACCCCTTCTCGCCTTGTGAGGACAGCCGCGTCACGCCCAAGCCCGCGTACTTGCGTCTCGAACGCGATTACCAGCTCGTCACCCGCGAGCAGCTCGTGTGCGGGTGCCACATCCACGTCGGGGTGGCCGACGCCGACATGGCCATCCGGGTGATGAACAGGGTGCGGCCCTGGCTACCCACCGTGCTCGCCATCGCCGTCAACTCGCCGTTCTGGCTGGGCACGGACACCGGCTACGCCAGCTTCCGCACGGAGATCTGGCGGCGCTGGCCCATGGCGGGCACACCTGACATCTTCGCCTCTCGCGCCGAGTACGACGAGCTGGTGGAGCTCATGCTCAAGACGGGCGCCATCGACGACCCCGCCCGGATCTACTGGGACATCCGGCCCTCGGCCCGCTTCGACACCCTCGAGTTCCGGGTGACCGACGCCTGCCTGAGCGTCGACGAGACCGTCATGGTCGCCGGTCTGTTCCGGGCGCTGGCGCGGACGGCGCGCGACGAGGAGGTCGCCGGCCGGCCGCTCAGGCGTGCCCGCTCGGAGATGCTGGAGGCGGCCATCTGGAGGGCCGCCCGTTACGGGGTCGAGGGCGAGCTCATCGACCTGCCTGGAGGCCGCTCGCTTCCTGCGCCCGAGGTCGTGCGCGACCTGCTCGTCCGCCTGCGGCCGGTCCTCGAGGACATCGGCGACTGGGACGACGTGTCCGGCCTCGTCGAGCGTGTGCTGGAGGGGGGCACCGGCGCCGCCCGCCAGCGCCGCTCCTTCGCCCGCCGTGAGGAGCTGACCGACGTCGTCGACATGATCGTGGCCGAGACGGTCGCAGGCTGACGGCATGCCTCGTCTCGAGCCCGGCGCAGCGGCACCTCCGTTCACCCTGCCCGACCAAGACGGGAGGGAGGTGTCGCTCGCCGACTTCACCGGTCGGCGGGTGATCGTCTACTTCTACCCGGCCGACGACACTCCGGGGTGCACCAAGGAGGCGTGCCAGTTCAACGACAACCTGGCCGCCTTCGACGCCACCGACGCGGCCGTGGTCGGCATCTCCCGCGACGACGCCGCGACCCACACCCGCTTCCGGGGGAAGTACGGGCTGCGGTTCCCGCTGCTCACCGACGCCGACCACTCGGTGATGGAGCGCTACGGCGCGTGGGGCGAGAAGACGATGTACGGCCGCAAGTCGGTCGGCGTCATCCGCTCGACCTTCCTCGTCGACGAGAACGGCAAGGTGGCCAACGCCTGGTACAACGTCCGGCCCGACGGCCACGCCGCCAAGGTGCTGGCCGAGCTGTAACGACTCGGGCTCCCCGGCCGACTGGATCTGTGATGAAGATCCTGTCGGCGATCGGGCGGAGGTCGTACGCTTGCCGTGGTGGACGACGCCCAACTCGTGGCGCGCCTGCAGGCGGGGGACGAGGCGGCGTTCGAAGCCCTCGTGCGCCGCTACCACACGTCGCTCCTGCGACTGGCTGAGACGATGGTCCCGAGCCGCGCCGTCGCCGAGGAGGTCGTGCAGGAGACGTGGCTCGGAGTGGTCCGAGGCGTCGCCCGTTTCGAGGGGCGGTCGTCGCTGCGCACGTGGCTCTTCCACATCCTCGTCAACCGGGCGCGGAGCACAGGTGCCCGCGAGGCGCGGCGGGCGCCGAGCCAGGTCCAAGCCGAGTGGGTGCCGGCCGTCGACCCCGCCCGGTTCGGATCGGACGGCGCTTGGGTCGATCCGCCGACGCCCTGGCCCGACGACATCGACGACCGGTTGAGCGCGACCGCCCTGGCGGACCGCGTTCGCACCCATCTCGCCGAGTTGCCCGAGCAGCAACAGCAGGTCGTCATCCTTCGGGACATCGATGGGCTCGACGCCGCCGAGGTCTGCCAGCTGCTCGACATCAGCGAGGGGAATCAGCGGGTGCTGCTCCACCGGGGACGATCGCGGATCCGGCGCATGCTCGCCGACGAGCTGGGGAAGGGCTGAGCCGTGCTTCTCCGCCGCCGCCGCGCCATGGTCTGCCGAGAGATCGTCGAGGCCGTCACCGACTACCTCGAGGGCACCATGAGCGGGCGTGACCGGGCCCGGTTCGAGGCCCATCTGGAGGGGTGCCCCCACTGCCGGGAGTACCTGACCCAGATGCGCACGACCCTCAACGTCCTGGGCCGTCTCGAGCCCGAGGACCTCGCCCCCGAGGCCCAGGACGAGCTGGTGGCGTTGTTCCGCCGTTGGCAAGCGGAGTGACCGAGAGGAGACATCTCACGTGGTGCTGACCGAGAAGCAGATGGCCATGGCCGAGCAGACCCAGTGGGACTTCTCCGACCTGCGGGCGCTGTTCATCAGCTGCACCCTCAAGCGCTCGCCCGAGGTGTCCCACACGGAGGGCCTTGCCGCCATCGCCATGGAGATCATGCGCAGGAACGGGCTCCACGCCGACCTGGTGCGGGCGGTCGACCTCGACCTGGCCACCGGCGTGTGGCCGGACATGACCGAGCACGGTTGGGAGTCCGACGCCTGGCCCGCCCTCTTCGAGCAGGTGATGGCGTCGGACATCCTCGTGCTCTGCACGCCCATCTGGCTGGGGGAGAAGTCGTCGGTGTGCACGCACGTGATCGAGCGGCTCTACGGCAACTCGAGCCTCCTCAACGACGCCGGCCAGTACGCCTACTACGGACGGGTGGGTGGCTGCCTTGTCACCGGCAACGAGGACGGCATCAAGCACTGCTCCATGAGCATCCTCTACGCCCTACAGCACCTCGGCTTCGTGATCCCGCCGCAGGCGGACGCCGGGTGGATCGGCGAGGCCGGTCCCGGCCCCTCGTATCTCGACCCCGGATCGGGGGGACCGGACAACGACTTCACGAACCGGAACACCACCTTCATGACCTGGAACCTCTTGCACATGGCCAGGATGCTGAAGGATGGCGGTGGCGTCCCCGCCCACGGCAACCAGCGCTCCGAGTGGGACGCCGGCTGCCGTTGGGACTTCCCAAACCCCGAGCACCGCTAGGGGTCAGGCCGGTGAGGTCGCCCTCGCCCGGCGCTCCATCGCCACGTAGAGGGCGACGTTGAGGACGAGGGCGAGGACGAGCGAGACGGCGTAGACGGGCGTCGCCCAGCTCTCGGTGCTGAACTCGTCCCGAGCCCTGATCGCGCCGAGGCCGATCAACACCAGCCCGATGGTGACCACCTGCTGCGTGATGCGGAAGCTGCTCCAGCGGTGGTCGAACAGGAACCAGAGCCAGGTGACGGCTGGGAAGGCGGTGAAGGCACTCAATGCCCGGGTGGTGGCCGGCTCCATCTCCCACGGCCACACGTCCTCGATGAGCTGAGGCCACACGAAGATGGCGAGGGCGAAGGCGAGCTGGAGGGTGCCGCCGATGCCGACGGCGAGCTGGAGGCGCCGCGGGATGCGGGCGTCGGTTGACGACGGCTCACCCGGATCGGTGCGCTGGTTCTTGACCCAGAGGAGGGGGAGCAGCACCGGCGTTGTCGCGTAGAGCGCGAGCCACGCCCAGAACGAGACGTGGTCGTGGTTGAACTGGCTCCAGTGGAGGGTCGTGGCGATCATCAGCAGCGTCGAGAACACCGTGACGGCGACGAACCCGGCGCTGACCCGGTGCCACTCCCTGGCCCGAGCGACCCGGGTGAAGAAGTACGCGCCGGCCAGGTACCCGGCGCCCATCAACAGAGCGTTCATCTCGGGGCAGATCATCCAGCTCCACAGGCGCGTGGTCTCGCCGGGGAAGCCGTAGAGGATCACGAAGGCGGCCACCAGCACGGGGATGACGGCGCGGGCGGTCCACTTCGTCGGAGCCAGGAGGTGGTTGTCCCGAGGGCCCGCCGGCGGCTCGGTCAGAGGAAGGAGCGTCATGGTCATCACGCCGCAACCGTCCCGGCGCGGAACCGGCGCGTTACAGTCCGACCGATGCAATGTCCTGTTGACGGTGCGACCCTGCTCCTCTCCGAGCGACAGGGTGTCGAGATCGACTACTGCCCCAACTGCCGCGGCGTGTGGCTCGACCGGGGCGAGCTCGACAAGCTTCTCCAGCGCGAGGACGACGAGTGGCGCGGTGAGTACGAGCGGCGCGAGCGCGACTACGACCGGGGCCGCGACTACGACCGAGATAGTGACTACGACCGAGACCGCGACCGCGACCGGGGGCGCTACCCGACCAAGAAGAAGCGCTGGCTGAGCGAGATGTTCGAGTTCGGCGGCGACGACTGAGCATTGGCGGGCGGCGCGCCGCGCCGTCCTGCTCCTCCTCCTCGCGGCCGTCCCCGTCGTCTTCGACACCGACGTCCGCCCGAGCTTCGCCCTTCCCAAGCTGACGGTGGCGGCCGCCGGCGCCGCCGTGGTCCTCGCGCTGGCGGTGGGGGAGCGCGCCGGCGGCTCCCCGGCGCCGCCGTGGCGCAACGCCCTCGCCCTCCCGGTCGGTCTCCTCCTGCTGTGGACGGCCGTCTCGGCCCTGGCCAGCGCCGACCCGTCGACGAGCGTGTTCGGTGCCCGCGAGTCCCTGAACGGGCTGCTGACGACCGTCGTCCTGGCCGTGCTGTTCTTCGCCGCCGCCCAATCCTTCGACCGCGCCACCGCGAAGGCGGCGCTGTCGGTGCTCTTCGTCGGCGGGGGCGGCGTGGTCCTCGCCTACGGCGGCCTCCAGCTGGCCGATCGGGTCGCGCCGGGCGTGCGTCTGGACCCCGTCCCCTGGGTGAGCCCGTTCGGCGAGAAGGTGATCTGGTCGACTCTCGGGAATCCCAACGACCTGGCCGGCTTCCTCGCCGTCATCCTTCCCCTCGGGCTCGCCCTGCTCCTGCTCGAGCGGCGGCCCGTGCTCAGGGCCCTGATCGCCTCGATGCTGGTGGTGCTCGTGGTCGAGCTTCTCGCCACGACGTCCCGGGGCGGCATCCTCGCCGCCGTCGCAGCGGTCGTCGCCGCCGGCGCGTGGCTCGGGCCCGCGACGGCCAGGCGCGCCCGAGGGTTGGCGGTGGCCGGGGGTGTTGTGGCGGTGGCCACGGGCGTGCTGCTCGTCGCCGGCGGGCACACCGAGCGCAGCGTCGGTGACCTCGTGCGAGTCGGCCAGGGGACGACCGCGTCGTTGCGGGTCGACCTGTTGCGTACGGCCTGGGCGATGGCCGACGACCAGCCGGTGTTCGGGGTCGGGCCCGACGGGTTCGCGGCGGCGTTCGACGTCCATCGCACCGAACGGCGGGTACGGGACCTGGCCCCCGACCTCGTGGCCACCGACGCCCACAACCTCCTGTTCACGGCGATGGCGACACAGGGGTTCCCGGGCCTTCTGGCCCTGGGCGTCCTTCTCGGCTCTGCGCTGGTCCTGGTCGTCCGCGCCCGGCGCCGCCTCGCCGGGGAGGCACACGCCCTGCTCGGCGCCACCTCGGGGGCCCTGCTCGCTTACGTCGTGCAGGGCCTCTTCAACCGCCAGGAGGTCGTTCTCGACTTCTGCTTCTGGGTGCTGCTCGGCCTGGCCTGCGCGCTCGCCCGGGCGTCAGGCCCGGCGCGGCCGGATCAGGGCGGCGAGGGCGACGACAGCAGCCAGCGCGCCGACGACGAGGGCGATCCACGAGATCGTGCCGTCGCCGTCCCCCTCGTCTGACCCGGCGGCGGCCAGCACGATGTCGTTGCACCACTCGTGGCGGTCGGTCTCGGTTCCGCTCCTGAGCGTGCGGAGCGCGGCGCACCCCCGAGCCTGGCCCGGTTCGAACCGGACCGCGCCCTCGGCGGCGATGCGCACGACCCACTCCTGAATGTCGCCTCGGCACGCGCCCTCGCCCCGGCCGACCCCTCGGGAGCCGCCCTGGGTGAGGGTGCCGTTGACCTCCCAGTTCTCGCCGGGGTCGCACGCCATCGGCCCGGTCATCGAGACCTGTCGTCCGTCGGTGCGGATGGGAAGGCCGGTGTCGACCTCCGGCGTGATCGTCCGCCGGCGGATCAGCGCCCCGGCCGGACCGGGCGACAAGGCGACGAGCAGGGCGGCCGCCGCCACCGCCAGGCACAGCGCGGGAGGGAACAGGCGTCGAGTCATCGCCGAACGACCACGGTAGTCGGCCCGCAACCGACCTGGAAGGGGTGGGGCGATAGTCCCAGGTGAGTAATGTGAGAAAGTCGCCGGGGCACCTGGCCGGGTCCATCAAGGCAAGCGCGGACTGCAGCGCCGACAACCTGGCCATCTACAGCGCCGACAACGTCACCGGCTGCCCTTGGGCTCGGTGAACCTCGAGAGCGGGGCACCACGGGACGGCCGTGGGGACGGTTCCGCCCCTGACCTTTGGCGCCACCCGGCACTCCCTCGACGATGGTGCAGTCGGAAGGGGTGATCAGCGTCACCCTCGGGACGGCCGGCGGCATCGCCGACACCGCCCCCGGTAGCCGTGGACATGGTCTGGTCCCGTCGGCCATGGCGTATGACGCCGCGGGCGATGTTCGTCTCTCCACGCCGGTCACCGGAGCTGGGCCCCCGGCAGAGAGTTCTGAGCAGTCCGTCCCGCGCCGACGGGAGGTCGCCCGCCTTCTCAC
>DASZJY010000463.1:0-2934 GCA_035947635.1 Acidimicrobiales bacterium
CGAGCGACTCGCCCACCGGGCGCGGCTCCCCGCCGCCGGCGCGCCCCGGCAGCGGCCGCCACGTCATGATGCCTCCTGGTGACCTGCGCTCGGCTCACCCCGAGGGACCGCCGGCCCGTGCGGGCGGCGGGCGGGAGGCGCGGCCCGACGGCCCGGCTCGCCGTGCTCGGTCAAGGGGAATCCCCCGAGACCACAACGGCGCCGTCGACGACCTCGAGCACCCGCTCGGGTGTCGCCCCCGCAGGTACGGGCCCGGTGGTGGTGAGGAGAGCTTGGCCGGCTGGCAGGTGGTCGAGAAGGGACCGGCTGCGCTCGCCGTCGAGCTCGGAGAAGACGTCGTCGAGCAGGAGCAGGGGCGGCTCCCCCACCTCCTCGGCGACCACCTGGTGGGCGGCCAATCGCAGGGCGAGGGCGAGCGACCGTTGCTCGCCCTGGGAGGCGTGGGTGCGGGCAGGAAGGGCTCCGACGGTGAGGGCCACGTCGTCGCGGTGCGGCCCCACTAGGCTCACCCCGCGGCGCAGCTCGTCGGCGCGGCTGGATGCCAGGGCCTGGGCCAGCCCTTCGGCCCGCCACGGCGCCTCGTAGGCGAGGCCGGTGGTGGTGGTGTTGGCGGCCGGTGCGGCGGCGGCGGCCAGATCGGCGTAGGCCTTGGCCACGAGGGGTTGGATCCTCTCCAGGAGCTCGACCCGCGCCGCCGCGAGGGCCTCGCCCGTCTCGGTCAGCTTGGCGTCCCAGACGTCGAGGGTGACGGCGACGTCGGGGCTGAGGCGCCCACCGGCTTGGCCGAGCAGGGTGGTGCGCTGGCGCACCACTCGTTCGAAGTCGCGGCGGAGGGCGTCGCTGCGAGGGTGCAGGGCGACCAGTGCGTCGTCGACCCACCGTCGCCGTCCCGCCGGCGGCCCCTTGACCAGGGCGAGGTCGTCGGGGGAGAACACGCTGACCCGGAGCGCTTCGAGCAGGTCGGAGGCCCGCCGCACCGGCTGGCGGTTGACCGCCGCCCGGCCCCTCCCCGAACGGCGGACCTCGGCCTCGAGGAGCAGCTCGCGACCACCGCGGGTGCCGTGGGCCCGCACCACCGCCTGGTCGCACCCCTGGCGCACCATCGCCTCCGCACCCACGCCCCGGAACGAGGCGAGGGTGGCGACGTAACCAACCGCCTCGAGCAGGTTGGTCTTGCCCGCCCCGTTGCGACCCCTGATGACGGTGAGCCCCGGCGCCAGGGGGAGATCGGCGGCGGCCCAGTTCCGGAAGTCGGTGAGCCAGAGACGGTCGAGTTGCACGGGCGGCCGCCTGCGGCGCGGGGTGACAGTCGGGTCAGGAGACCCGGACCGGCATCAACAAGTAGAGGAACTCGGGGCTCTCGGTGGAGCGAATGGTGGCCGGCTTGAGGGCGTCGAGCGTCTCCAGCAGCACCTGGTCGCCGGTCGTGGCCTCGACGCCGTCGATCAGGAACTCCGGGTTGAACGCCACGACCATCTCGGTGCCCTCGTACTTCCCGTCGACGTCCTCCCGCGCCTGGCCGACGTCCTGGGTGATGGCCGTGAGCTCGATGCCGTCGGGGCGCAGGGCGAGCCGTACCGGTGTGGCTTCCCGGGCCAGGAGCTTCACGCGCCGGGCGGCGTCGAGCAACGGCTCCTTCCCGACGATGAGCCGGTTGGGGTAGTTGCTCGGGATCAGCTGGCGGTAGTTGGGGAACTCGCCTTCGATCAACCGGGTGGTCACCCGCACGGAGCCGACCTCGAAGCTGGCTTCGTCGGCGCCGAGCCGCAGCCGGACCTGGTCGGCGCCGGAGAGCACCCGGACCAGCTCGCCGAGAGCACGGGAAGGGACCAGCACATGCTGCCCCTCGGCCAGAAGGCTCGTTCCGGGGAGGTCGCACAGGGCGAGCCGGTAGGAGTCGGTGGCGACCAGGCGCAGACCCTCCCCCTCGGCCGCGAAGAGCACGCCCGTGAGGATGGGCCGGGCGTCGTCGTGGCTCGCCGCCCGTACCACCTGGTGAAGGGCCTTGGCCAGCTCGCCGGCGTCGAGGGTGACCGCCTCGGCGGCCGGCTCGGGAAGACGCAGGAACTCCTCGGCTGGAAGCACCCGCACGGCGAACTGCGAGCGGCCGGCCGAGATGATCGCCTCGGCCCCCTCCACCGACACCATGACCGCTCCCGGCTCCACCGCCCGGACGATCTCGGTGGCCAGACGCGCCGGAATGACACACACCCCCGGCTCCAGCGACGCCACTGGTGTGTCGACCTGCACGGTGAGGTCGAGGTCGCTCCCGGCCAGGTGAAGCATGCCGTCCGCGACCTCCATGCGAACTCCCGAGAGGGCGGGCAAGGCGCCACCGCGCGTCGCCGCCGCCCGGGCCGCCGTGCCGAGGGCCTCCACGAGGGTGTCGCGCTCGGAGCGGAACTTCACCGGCTACCTCTGCTTCTCATCTTTAGATCTCAAAAAGAGGAAGTGTTGGGAGTAGGGGTTGTGGACTGGGGACGACAAGGTGTCGGCCCAGGTCGACACGGGTGGGGGCGTCCCCCCGTCGTCCCCACGATGTCACAGGGGCAGGACCATTTGCAGGGATGGGTGATCGGCCCGAGGGTTTGTCCCCATTCCGTCGACCGGGTGCCCACCGCTCATACACCGCCCCCCAGGCGGTTCATGAGGTCGGTCACCTGGTCGAAGATGTTGCGCTTCTGCTGCATGAGGGTGGAGATCTTCTCTACCGCGTGGATGACGGTCGTGTGGTCGCGCCCGCCGAACTCCCGGCCGATCGCCGGATAGCTGAAGTCGGTCATCTGGCGGAACACGTACATGCAGATCTGACGGGCGTTCACGAGGGGGCGGCTGCGGCTCTTGCCGATCAGGTCGTCGACGGTCATCCCGAACATCTCGGCGGTGGTCTCGAGGATCGTGCGGGGCGTGAGCTGACGGCTCTCGGTGGAGATG
>DASZJY010000464.1:0-4102 GCA_035947635.1 Acidimicrobiales bacterium
GGAGCGACGAGCCGCCGTAGGAGACGAACGGAAGGGTGATGCCGGTCAGCGGCACGACCCGGATCACCCCGCCGAGGATCACGAAGCTCTGCACGGCCAGGATCGTCGTGAGCCCGGCGGCCAGCAGCTTCTCGAAGGGCGGCTCGGCCCGGAGGGCGATCCGGATGCCGGTGCCCACCATGAGGATGAAAGCGGCCAGCACGGCGGCCGTCCCGAGGAGGCCGAGCTCCTCCCCGATGGCGGCGAAGATGAAGTCGGTGGTCACGGCCGGGATCCGCTGGGGGCTTCCCTGCCCGAGGTTGGTGCCGGCCAGGCCGCCGGCGGCGAAGGCGAACAGAGCCTGGACGACCTGGTAGCCGGCGCCGGACGCGTCCTTCCAAGGGTCGATCCAGATGCTGACCCGGTCCTTCACGTGGGCGAACCAGGTCCAGGCGATCCAGGCGCCGGCGCCGAACAGGAGGCCGCCGAGAGCCAGGTACGCGCCCCTTCCGGTGGCCACCCAGAGCAGGGCGATGAACAGGGTGAAGAACAGGAGCGACGATCCCAGGTCGCGCTCGGCCAGCATGATCACCAGGGAGATGCCCCACGCGAGGAGCACCGGTCCGAGGTGCTTGAGGTCGGGCTTGGGGAGGAAGACGCCACCCCCACGCAGGGCCTCCGAGAGCAACTCCCGCTTCTCCACCAGGTAGGAGGCGAAGAAGACGCAGAGGGCGATCTTGGCGAACTCGCCGGGCTGGAAGTTGACCGGGCCGAAGCGCACCCAGAGGCGGGCGCCGTTGATGTTCTGGCCGAGCACGGGCAGCAGCGGCATGAGCAGGAGCCCGATGCCGACCAGGGCGAAGGTGTAGCGAAAGCGCTCGAGGTCGCGGGTTCGGCGCACGAGGGCGAGAGTGGCCACGAACGCCCCCATGCCGAAGGCCGTCCACACCGCCTGGAGGGCGGCCAGGTCGGTGTCGAGGCGGGCGATGAACACGTAGCCGACGCCGTTGAGCAGGCCGGCCAGCGGAAGCAGGATGCCGTCGGCGCCGGGGGCGAACTGGCGGGTGGCCACGTGGCCGGCGGCCAGCAGGGCCACGATGATGACGAGGAAGGGCACGACGTCGGCGGGCAGCGAGGCGCTGCGCCCGAGGCCGGCCAGCACATAGGCCCCAACCGTGAGGACGGCCGCCAGCAGCACCAGGCCCAGCTCGGTGTTACGGCGGATGCGGAAGACGACGCTCTCGCGGATCACCCTCGCGTCACCCGACGGTCGTCGCCGTCTCGGGCCCCGGGATCGTCGACGTCGGGAGGGGTGGGGGCTGGCTGGCCTCGGCTGCCCGTGCCGCCTCCTGACGGATCTCGTTGACGTAGCGGTCGGCGTCCGCCTTGGAGGACACCTGGTGGCCGGCCCGCAGGTCTGGGAGCCGGGCGGGCAGGACGTCCGCCGTCGTGAGGGGCTTGCGCTCGTGCAGAGTGGGCTCGAACCAGAGGAGGCCGCCCGGGCGGCCCTTGAAGATGGCCACCCGGTCGCCGTCCACGCCCACGTAGTAGGTGCTGCGGGCGTACCAGGCGAAGGCGCCCACGATCACGGCGAGGATGGCGCCCAAGGCGACGCAAAAGGCGATGACGCGCCAGGTCAGCCGCCGGGGCGGGCGGTCGTCGACGGGGCGGGCGACGGCCGGAGGCCGGGTGGCAGTGGCGGTGGCGGTGGGCAGTGCGCCGCCGGACGGCTCCTCGACGCCCCAGGCTCGGGCGGCGTCCTCGGTCGAGCCGAGGCTGCGGGGAGGGGGCGTCGGGTCGACCCACCGCTCGGCGGTCGGGGCGGGATCGGCGGCGAGGGCGGCGGAGGACCGTTCGGCCCGGTCGTCGTCGTCGACCACGTCGATGACGACGACGGTGATGTTGTCGTTGCCGCCGTTGGCCCGGGCCTGGCGGACCAGCTCCTGGGCCACTTCCTGGGGGTCGCTGATGCGCCGCAGGGTCGACTCGATCCGCTCGTCGGAGACCTCGTTGGTGAGGCCGTCGCTACACAAGAGGATGCGGTCACCCCGGTAGGGAATGAGCTGCCAGGAGTCGACCTCGATCTCGGGCTCCATCCCCAGGGCGCGGGTGATGATCGAGCGCTGGGGGTGCACCTCGGCTTCCTCGCGGCTGATCTGCCCGTCGCGGTAGAGCTCCTCGACCAGGCTGTGGTCCTCTGTGAGCTGGGTCAGCTCGCCCTGCTGGAATAGATAGGCCCGGGAGTCGCCGACGTTGGCGACGGCCAGGTGCTCCTCGCCGTCCTCCTGAACCAGGGCCACCGCGGTCAGGGTGGTGCCCATGCCCCGCTTCTCCGAAGCCGACTGGGCGAGGTGCCACACCGCCTGGTTGGCCTCCTTGACCGCCGTCACCAGCCCCTCGGTGGTGGGCTCCTCGAACGCCTCCTCCAGCGTCTCCACCGACATCTGCGACGCCACCTCGCCGGCCTGGTGACCCCCGACCCCGTCGGCCACCGCGAACAGGCCGACGTCGTCGCGCGTCAGGTAGCGGTCCTCGTTGCTCTCGCGCACCCGCCCCACGTCGGTGGCAGCACCACTGCGCAGCACCGTCATCGCGCCATTGCCCCGTAGAGGGGGGTCTCTCGCGGGCGGCGGCTGTGGCGGTCGCTCACGTGAGCTCCAGCACCGTCTTGCCGACTTGGAGACGATCGCCCTTGCGGATGGCGATGGGGGCGGTGACCTTGCGGCGGTTGAGGTACGTGCCGTTGGTGGAGCCCAGGTCCTCCACGTAGTACTGGCCCTCCCGCCGGAAGAGGCGGGCGTGGAGCTGGGAGACATAGGTGTCGTCGATGGTCACCTGGCAGCCGCCCGCCCGGCCGAGGGTGAGCTCGTCGCCCAACTCGTAGCTGCGCCCCCGGGTTTCCGGCGGCTCCACCACCCGCAGGCGCGTGCCGTCGCGGCTTCCCCAGTGGGCCCGGGGGGCGGCGGCCCGACCAGAAGCGGCAACCGGCGCCGGTGCCGGCTGGACGGGGCCCTTCAGCTCGGCCCACACCGCCCGCAGGACGCGCAGGAAGAAGAGGTAGAGCACGGCCAGGAAGCAGAACTTGAGGATCGTGAGCAGCGAGTCGGGCATTCAGCACCGAGCCCGTCCGGTGCTGGCGGCCCCGACCCTCGTGGCCGTCGCGACGAGTGCCGGGTCCGGCATTAGGACGCCTCGAACCGGATGTGGGTCCCGCCCACGGTGATCTCGTCGCCGTCGGCCAGACGGCGCTCCCGGACGCCGGCGCCGTTGACCTTGGTGCCGTTGGTGGAGCCGAGGTCGACCACCACGAAGTCGTTGCCTCGCCGCCGCACCTCGGCGTGGCGGCGGCTGACGTTGGGGTCGGACAGCACGATGTCGCACTCGGGCAGGCGCCCGATGCTGACGGGGTCCTCGCCGATCGCCACTCGCCGGCCGTCGCCCAGGGACAGTGAGCCCACCGCCGCCCCGCCGGGCGCCTCGACCATGGCCGAGGTCACGAGGAACTCGCCCTTGCCCAGCGAGTCGTCCTCCTCCAGCTCGACCTGCACCGGGCCCATGAACGAGTACTGCTGGTCGCGGGCGTGCTCGCGCACCGCCTCGGCCAGCTCCCGGCTGAGCGCCTCGGCCACCGTGTCGAACCGCCGGCAGTCGTCGGTGCCGAGGCTGATCTTGAAGTGGTTGGGCGCGACCCGCCCGTTCACGCCCACGATGCGCTCCATGTCCATCTCGCGCGTCAGCCGCCGCCCCAGCTCGACGGGCTCCAGGCCGCTGCGGAAGGTCTTGGCGAAGACGCCCTCGACGAGTCGCTCGAGCCGCTGCTCGAACTGCTTCAGTCCCATTCCCCGGCGAGCTTACCCACCCCCCCGGGCGGCCAAGGCGCCGGTGTCCGGTACCTTGGTAGCGCGCCGGGCGAGTGGCGGAATTGGCAGACGCGCAGGATTCAGGTTCCTGTGGGGGAAACCCCGTGGGGGTTCAAGTCCCCCCTCGCCCACCGCCCCGCCGGCCACTCCGTATCCGGAAGTTCTGGACGATCTCGGCGTCGGGCTGCGCGCCGATCTGAGTCCCGTTGAGCACGATGCGTGCCGCGTTGTCGGTGTGGACCTGCACCGTGATGGAAGCGTCC
>DASZJY010000465.1:0-4073 GCA_035947635.1 Acidimicrobiales bacterium
CACCCGCCCGGCGGGTGCCTGCTCGTCGTGCCTCGACGTCACCCTGCCGACGACGAGGCCGCCCTTCTGGATGGCGTCGGTGGCGGCGTTGCGGTCCATTCCCGAGAGATCGGGCACCGGAACGGGGACCGGGCCCTGCGACACGGTGAGGGTGACCGTGCGGCCCTCCTTGAGGCTCGTGTTGGCGGCGGGGGCCTGGGCCGTGACCTGTCCGGCGGCGGTGCCGTTCACGAACGCCCGCTGCACCTGCACCTCGAACCCGATGGCCTGCAGGGAGGCCACCGCCTCCGCCTCCGGTCGGTTGACGGTGTCGGGGACGGGATGGGACGGGACGCGCGCCTGCACCAGCGCCCACGCACCGACCGCTCCTCCTGCGGCCAGGACGAGGACGACGAGCAGGACGATGGGCCACCGCCGGCGGCGGCGGCCCGCGGGCGACAGCTCGATGGTCGGTGCGGGCGGCGCCGGCGCCGGTGTCGTCGCCGTGGCCACGGGGACGGGAGCGGCGGGGATGGGGACGGTGGCGTCGACCGGCGGAGACGATGCGACGGCGACAGGCGCTGTGCTGGGCGGCGTGCTGGGCGGCCCGTTGCCTGCCGGTGCGCTGGGAGCCTGCCCGAGGTCGGTCGGGTCGCGGTCGAGCTGGGCGCGCGTCTCGTCGAGGAAGGCCAGCCCGGCGAGGGGCAGGGGCTCGGGGGCCGGCAGCTCCGACGCGGCGGCCTGCAGGGCGGCGCCGAGGGCCATGGCATCCAGGCGTTCGGCCGGTTCGGGCCTCCCGGCGCGGGCGATGATCGGCCCCAGCGGGCCCAGCGCAGGGTCGGCCGGAATGGGACGCTCGAGCCGTCCGAGCAGCGTGCCGACGGTCGTGTCGGCGGCGAAGGGCACCCGGCCGGTGACCGCCTCGAACAGCACGACGGCGAGCGAGTACACGTCGGACCTGCCGTCGAGGGGCGAGCCCTTCACCTGCTCGGGCGAGGCGTAGCGGGCGGTGCCCAGCACCGCGCCCGAGGGCTCGGTCCAGGACGCCTCGGCGAGGGCCCGGGCCAGGCCGAAGTCGGCGATCCGCAGCCTTCCCTCCTCGTCGAAGAGCAGGTTGGCGGGCTTGATGTCGCGGTGCACGAGCCCCCGCCGGCACGCGTAGTCGAGGGCGCGGGCGGCATCCAGGCCCATACCGAGGCCCTGGGAGGGGGTCAGTCGCGTCCCCCGGTCGAGGATCGCCCGCAGGCTCCCCCCGCCGAGGAACTCGCACACGAGGTAGGGACCGTCGGCCTCCTCGCCCCAGTCGTAGACCGCCATGATGTTGGGGTGGTTGAGGGCGGCGGCGGCCCGCGCCTCGGCTCGGAACCGGCGCAGGAAGGCGTCGTCGTCGGCAAGGGCGGGGTGGAGCAGCTTGACGGCGACGCGCCGGCGGAGCTTGACGTCGTCTGCGAGGAACACGTGCGACGACGCCCCGGTGCCGATCGGCGCGAGCAACCGGTACCTACCCCCGAGGACGCGCCCCAGGTGCTCCACGATCCGGGTAGAGGTCACTGTTCCTTCCGTTGGGCCGGGGCAGGTACCCGTCCCGTCGTGGGACGAGGCTACCGCCCACCCGCCCCGCGACTGGGGCACCCGCATGGCCGTGCCCGACCACGCGGGCAATGATGGAGCGTGTCCACGCCGGCGCGCCGACCGCCCCCTCCACCTCTGCGCCGCCGCATCGTGCTGTCGCTGATCGTTGCCGCCGCGGTGGCCGGCCTGGTGTTCGCGTTCACCGCCCCCGACCCGAGGGAGGAGCAGCCCAAGCCGGACGCGGTGGAGAGGGTGTTCCCGCAACCCGGTGACCGCGACCTCCGCCAGACGACGATCGTGGCCGACCTGGCTCCTGGCTACACCGGCTACCTGCTGATAGACGGTGTGGAGGTCCCCTTGGACGACATCCAGTTCGTCGACGCGCTCAACACGGTCACGCTCGAGCCCACCGAGGAGAGCGACTTCCGCCAGCTCGACAGCGGAACTCACTGCGTGACGGTCGTGTACCGGCGGATCGGGCAGCCGCGGGACCAGTCCAACTCCTACCGGTGGTGCTTCTCGGTCCACTGACGTGGCCGACTGCCTCTTCTGCCGGGTCGTCGCCGGCGACGTCCCCGCCCACGTGGTCCTCGACGACGGGTCGACTCTGGCCTTCCTCGACAACCGCCCGTTGTTCCCGGGGCACTGCCTCCTCGTCCCCCGCGAGCACTACGAGACGCTCACCGACCTGCCGGAGGAGCTCGTGGCCCCCCTGTTCAGCGCGTCCCGCCGGCTGGCCCTGGCGGTGGAGACGGCGATGGGCGCGGCGGGTTCGTTCGTGGCCATGAACAACCGGGTGAGCCAGAGCGTGCCCCACCTCCACGTCCACGTCGTGCCCCGCCGCCCCAAGGACGGCCTCCGTGGGTTCTTCTGGCCCCGCCACCGCTACGCCGGCGAGGACGAGGCGGCCGAGGTGGCGGCGCGGGTGCGGTCGGCGCTGTGACCTCGGCGAACCGGCGGTTCGCCCTCAGACCCTCGCCAGGCGGTCGGCCAGCATGAGCCGCCACTCGTCGGCGACGGCGTCGAGGCCGATGAGGGCCTCGATCACGTCGGCAGGGACGTCGCTCTTGGGGCTGGCGGCCTCGTGGAGGAGGCGGACCGACGCGGGGACGGGGTTGCGCTCGACCCGGACGGGGCCGGCCACCGGCACCCTCCCGGGCTCGAGCACCCGCAGGTACCAGCCGGTGCGGCCGTTGCGGCGCATGCGCCGCCCGAGGTCGCTGCGGCCGCGGTACATGGCCAGCTTGTAGCAGGGCCAGCGGGGTTGGCACACCTCGAGCACGGCGTCGCCCCAGAGCCACCGGTCGCCGACGCGGACGTCGTCCTCGGTCCAGCCGATGGTTGTGAGGTTCTCGCCGAAGGCGGCGGGCCCCAGCTCCTGGCCCAGCTCCTCGCCCCAGGTGACCAGGTTCTCGGACGCGTAGGCGTAGACCGCCTTGTCGACCCCTCCGTGCACGTCGAGCTCGGCTTGGCCGTCACCCTCGAGGTTCGTGCGGTCGACCCACAGCTCGTCCGCCTCCACCGGTCGCTTGGCGATGCCGCTGGTGACCGGCTTCCCCCGGTGCATCCCGAGGTAGGCGGGCTTGGCCACGTTGACCGACAGCAGCCCCAACTGGCCGCTGACCGGACCGAAGACGGATTCGGGGGCGGACACTACGGCTCCCCTGTCTCGAGGAGGCGCAGGAAGGCGGCCTCGTCGACGACGGGGACGCCGCACTCCTCCGCCTTGGTGACCTTGGCCGCCCCCGGCTCGGCGCCGGCGACCAGGAAGGCGGTCTTCTTGGACACGCTCCCCGGTGACGTGCCCCCACGGGCCTTGATCGCTTCGATGGCGGCGTCGCGCGACATGGACTCGAGCGTGCCGGTGACCACGACCGGCCGCCCGGCCAGCGTCTGGGGCCGGTCGGGCGCGGCGCCCTGCGGTCCTTCGAAGTTCACGCCCGCCCGGCGCAGCTTGTCGACCAGCTCGCGGTTGCGATCGAGGTCGAAGAACTCGTGCACGCTGTGGGCGATCACCGGGCCCACGCCGTCGACCGCCGCCAGCTCCTCCTCCGGCGCCGCCACGATGCGGTCGAGGTGGCCGAGGGCGGACGCCAGCACCTCGGCCCCGCGCCCGCCCAGGTGGCGGATGCCGAGGCCGATCAGGACGTTGGCCAGCGGCCGGCCCTTGGACCGCTCGATGGCGTCGAGCAGGTTGCGCACGGAGAGGTCGGCGAACCCCTCGAGGGCGATGAGGGCGTCGTACGTGAGCGAGTAGACGTCGCCGGCGTCGTCCAGCAGGCCCGCGCCGGTGAGCTGGGCGACCCGCTTCTCGCCCAGGCCCTCGATGTCCATGGCCCCCCGGCTGGCGAAGTGGATGATGCGCTGGTCGCGCTGGGCCGGGCAGTCGACGTTCGTGCAGAAGGTGTCGCTCTCCCCGTCGAGGCGCACCAGCGGCGCGGCGCACACCGGGCAGGTGTCGGGGAAGCGCCACTCCGCCAGCCCCGTCGGCCGCTTGGCCAGCACCGGGCCGACGACCTCGG
>DASZJY010000466.1:0-6139 GCA_035947635.1 Acidimicrobiales bacterium
TCATGGTAGAACCCGGCCCTTAGGGCCAGGTCAACCCCTTTTCTCCGGGGCATTGGGTCAGGAAAGGTGCTCGTTCCGAGCACCTTTCCGTAGCCAGAGTCCGGTGTCACACCCGGCTGGAACCATCGAGGCCATGAACGCCGACGAGCGCATCCACCTGCTCGCCGCCACCCAACACGGCGTGGTGGCCCGCCGACAACTCCGAGCGCACGGAATCACGAAATCCGTCGTGCGCTCGCGCGTCGCGAAGGGCCTCCTCGTGCCGCGCGGTCCCCAGGCACTCCTGGTGACCGGATCCCCTCCCACCTGGCGACAGGAGCTCATGGTCGCCCTCGTCGACGCCGGCCCGTCGGCCGTCGTCTCCCACGAGTCGGCCGCCGCCGTGCTGGGCCTTCCCGGCTACTGGCCCGGCCCGGTCGAGATCTCGCGCCCCCGCGGGGCGGAGCGGGGAGCGCCCATGGTGGGCCAGGTCCACGAGTCACGCCTCCTGCCGGAGCACCACGTCACCGTGCTCGACGGCCTGCGGGTGACCACCCTTCCGCGGACGGTCTTCGACCTCGCCGGCGTCCGAGGGGCCCGGTTCGAGCGCACGAAGCGAGCGGCCGAGAACGCGGTGAGCCGCAACCCGGCGGTGCTGTCGGCCCTCCGCCGCATGCTTCGCGAGCTCGCCGCTTGCGGGCGCCCCGGCATCGCCGACATGCGGGAGATCCTTCAGGGCTGGCCGCCCGACTACGTGCCACCGGCGTCCGGGCTGGAAGCACGGGCCATCTCGCTGTTGGAGGAAGCAGGCATCCTCGCCGATCGCCAGGTCGATTTGGGCGGCGACAGCTGGATCGGCCGAGTCGACTTGCGCATCAAAGGGGCACCCGTCGTCGTCGAGGTCGACAGCGTCGTCCACCACAGCTCCCCCTCCGACCGTGAGCGCGACCGCCGCCGCGACGAGCAGCTGGCCGAGCTGGGAATCACAGTGGTCCGGGTCACGGAGGAGGAGGTCTTCACCCGCCCGTGGGCCGTCCCTCTGCGAGTGGCCGAGGCCATCGCCGCGGCCCGCCAGCCGACTCCGGCACGCTGAGAGCGCGAGTTTGGCCATCTTTCCTGACCCAATGCGCCACGGAGGGGGGCGGCCTCAGTTGAAGCGATTCATGGCGGTGGCGGGGCCCTCGACGAGGATGACTTCGACGGCCTCGGCGGCCTCCTCGATGGCGACGTCGAGGTCGACCTGCTCGGCCTTCGACGGCCGCCGCAGCACGTAGTCGGCGCCCTCCATGCGCCCTGGCGGCTTGCCGATGCCGATGCGCACCCGCACGAACGCTCCGGAGTGGAGGTGGCTGCGGAGCGACTCCAGGCCGTTGTGGCCGGCCGTCCCGCCGCCCTCCTTGATCTTCACCCGCGCCGGAGGCAGGTCGAGCTCGTCGTGCACCACGACCAGCTTCGACAAGTTGTCGGCGATCCCGTACCGCCGCACCAGTCGGGCCACCGACTCGCCCGAGAGGTTCATGAACGTCTGCGGGAACGCGAGCACCATCAGCTTGCCGTCCACGCGGGGCTCGGCCACCAGGGCCCGCTCCCTGCCCTTGCGCAGCGGCGTGCCGTGGCGCCCGGCCAGCAGGCCTACCACGTCCGCCCCGATGTTGTGCCGGGTTCCCTCGTAGCTCGGGCCGGGATTTCCCAGGCCGACGACCACGAGGTCGGCGGCGGCGCCAGTCCGCTCTCGGAGCAGCTCTTACGCCTCCTGTTTTCCGCCGGCCTCCTCGCCGCCAGCTCCCTCGGCACCCGCCTCCGCCGCCGCCTCCTCCGCTGCACCGCCCTCGGCGGCCACTTCCTCCGCCGGCACGCCGGCGGCCTCGGCCGCCTCGGCCTCCACCGCCTCGACCTCGGCCGCCACCCGGGACGCCTGGCCGGCCACAACCGGCTCTTCGGGGTCGAGGTCGGTGGTCACGCCCGCCGGCAGCGGGAGATCGCCCACACGGATGACATCGCCGATGTCGAGACCGGAAATGTCGACCTCGATGGCCGCGGGGATGTTCGCCGGCGTCGAGTTGACCGTCAGGGTGAAGATCTGCTGCTCGACCAGGCCGTCGGCCCGCTGCACCTGCTCCGCCTCTCCCAACAGGTGCACGGGCACCTCGGCCGACACCACCTCGTCGCGGCGGACGATCACGAAGTCCACGTGGGCGACGGTGCCCCGCACGGGGTCACGCTGGAGCTGGCGGGCCATGGCCAGGTGCTGGGTACCGCCGACGTCGAGGTTGAGCAACGCGTTGAGACCCGCCTCCTGGCTCAGGGCCAAACGCAGGGAGCGGCCGTCGACGGCCAGCGACTGGGGGTCGACGCCGTGGCCGTAGAGAACGCCCGGGATCTTGCCCGCGGCACGCAGCCGCCGGGCGGCGGCGCTGCCCGTGGGCCGTCCGGTCTCGGCGGCGAGAGCTACCTCTTCCATGTCGCGCGTCCTCCTGGGGCGGAGCGTGGGGGCACAACCAGCCTACCGGGCGCCCAGCTCGGCGAGTACGGGCTCAGCTCTGGTTCTCGCCGCCGAAGATCTCCGACACCGACGTGTCCTCGAACACGGCGTCCAGGGCGTCGGCGATGATCTCGGCGACCGACAGCACCTCGATCTTGTCGATGCGGCGGTCGTCCTCCAGCGGGAGCGTGTCGGTGATGACCACCTTGGAGATGACCGAGTTCTTGAGACGGTCGATGGCCGGGTCGGACAGGACGCCGTGGGTGGCCATGGCGTGGACCTCGACGGCGCCGTGCTCCATCAGCTGCTCGGCTGCCGCGCACATGGTGCCGGCGGTGTCGATCATGTCGTCGATCAGCACGCACACGCGGCCCTCCACCTCGCCCACCACGTCGAGGGCCACGACGCGGTTGGCGAAGCCCGGGGGCCGCCGCTTGTGCACGATGGCCAGGTCGGCCTCGAGGTGCTGGCTGAAGCGCTCGGCCACCTTCACCCGACCGGCGTCGGGCGACACGATGACCACGTCGCTGCCCAGGGTCCGGTGGACGTAGTCGGTGAGCACCGGCATGGCGGTGAGGTGGTCGAAGGGAACGTCGAAGAAGCCCTGGATCTGCCCCGAGTGCAGGTCGACGCTCACCACCCGGTCGACGCCCGCAGTTGTGAGCATGTTGGCCAGCAGCTTGGCCGTGATCGGCTCCCGGCCCGAGGCCTTGCGGTCCTGGCGGGAGTACCCGTAGAAGGGGCAGACGGCGGTGATGCGCTTGGCCGACGCCCGCCGGGCGGCGTCGATCATGATCAGCTGCTCCATGATCGACTCGTTCACCGGGCGGGAGTGTGTCTGGATGATGAAGACGTCGGAGCCGCGGATGGACTCCCCGAAGCGGCAGTGCACCTCGCCGTTGGCGAACTCGGCCAGGTTGTCCTCGCCCAGCTCCACCTTCAGGTGCTCGCCGATGGCCTTGGCCAGCGGCAGGTGCGACCGCCCGGCGAACAGCTGCAACCGCTTCTTCGGGATGAGCTCCATGGGCCTTACACGCTCTCGTCGTCGCCCGCCGCGGCAGTGTAGAACGGACCGGTCGTGAAGCCCTCGGGGATGTGGCTCCCCGGGCCGAGGAAGGCGAAGGGGCCCACGACGGCGTCGGGGCCGATCTCAGCGTCGTAGCCGACGGTCGTCTCGATCCGGGCCCGCTCCCCGACGGCGCAGTCGACCAGGCGGACGTCGGGCCCGAGCACGGCGCCCGCCCCGACGACCGTGCGCCCCTGGAGCATCGAGCTCGGCTGCAGGACCACGTCGGCCGACAGCTGGACGTGGGCGTCGACGACCGTGCGGGCGGGGTCGACCATCGTCACGCCCACCTTCATCCACTCGTGATTGATGCGCCTGCGCAGCTCGGTCTCGGCCACCGCCAGCTGGAAACGGTCGTTCACGCCGACGGTCTCCATGGGGTCGTCGGCCGTCACCGCCGACACCCGGTGGCCGGCCTGGGAGAGCACGCCGACGGTGTCGGTGAGGTAGTACTCGCCCTGGGCGTTCTCGGGGCTCAGCCGCCGGAGCGCGGGAGCCAGCAGGCCGCGGCGGAAGCAGTAGATCGAGGTGCCCACCTCGTCGATCTCCCGCTCGGCCTCGGTGGCGTCGCCCTCCTCGACCAGGCGCTGGACCCGGCGGTCCTTGTCCCGGAGCACCCGGCCGTACCCGGTGGGATCCGGCAGCCGGGCCGTCAGCACGGTGGCGGCGGCGTCGGTGCGGCGGTGCTCCTCCACCAGCTGGTGAAGCGTCTCGGGCGTGATGAGAGGAGTGTCGCCCGGGAGCACCACGATGTCGCCGTCGTCGAGGTCGTCGTCGGGAAAGGCGGTGAGGGCGACGGAGACGGCGTCGCCGGTTCCCCGACCCACGTGCTGCTCGACGAAGTCGATGACGAGGTCGGACGGAGCCTCCTCGTGGAGCGTCTTGGTGACCCGCTCGGCACCGTGGCCGACCACGACCACGGCCCGGTCGACGTAGATCAGCGACAGGGCGTCGAGGACGTGCAGCAGCATCGGGCGCCCGCAGAGCGGATGGAGGGGCTTGGGCAGCGTGGACTTCATCCGCGTTCCCGCACCCGCCGCCATCACCACAGCAGACAGGGGGCGCAGCCTCACGCTCTCCTTTCTACCCGCTGGTGCGCTCGGGGGTCAGGACTCGAACCTGAACCGGACAGCTCCAAAGGCTGCCGTGCTGCCAATTACACCACCCCCGACCGGAACCGAGGCTACTTCCGCAGGTCCTCGTGCCCAGCGAGTACCCTGACCCCGCCCATGGGATCGCTGATCAAGAAGCGGCGCAAGCGGATGCGCAAGAAGAAGCACAAGAAGATGCTGAAGGCCACCCGCTGGCAGCGGCGGGCCGGGAAGTAGCGGGCACCCTCACCCTACGTCGGCGAACGCCGGCCTCGTCCGGGTGACGATCCGGCCGCCGCCCGGGAACTCCCCCTCCACGAACCAGGTCGACCCGCTGCCGGCGAGCCGCGGCGTCTGACCGCTCGCGTTGCCCAGCTCGTCGCGCCAGCGCTTCAGCTCGGGCGCCATGGCCAGGACTGCGGGCTCCAGGTCGTTGCCATCGGGCTGCGCCACCGTCGGCCCGCCCAAGTGGTCCCAAGTGCGGTACACGCCGGACGTCACCGTGCCGAAGGGCGGCAGCAGCAGCGTGAACGTCCGCTCCTCGAACGGCAGGGGCTCGACGACCTCGCCGATCCCCGTCACCCGCGCCCGCCCACCCACGAGGCAGAAGGGCACGTCGGCGCCCAGGCCGACAGCCACCGCAGTATCGGTGCAGCCCGCCCATCGCAGCACGGCGGCGGCGTCGGCCGAGCCCCCGCCCAGCCCCGCGCCGGCGGGGACGCGCTTCTCCAGACGGACGTGCGCCGCTCGCCCGACGGCAGCGAGCGCCCGCCGAACCAGGTTGGCGTCGCTCAGGGGCACGCCCCACGCACGGGGACCGGTGACCTCCAGCCCGTCCCCCGGCCCGAACTCGAGCCGGTCGCCGTACTCGAGCGTGACCATCTCGGCGTCGATCGTGTGGTACCCGTCGGGGCGGACGCCGCCGATCCGCAGGGACAGAGTCAGCTTGGCGGGGGCGTCGTGCACCGCGCCAGTCTTCCCCAAGCGGCCACGTCGAGTTCTTCCGGTCTTGCCTGCGGCGCCACCCCCGCGCACGCGAACTCCTGGGGCCCGACCAGACCGCCGAGGGACCCTCGCAGCATCTTCCGGCGCTGCCCGAAGCCGGTGGACACCAGGTTGAACAGCCACGAGGGGTCGACGTCGGCGACGGCCGGGGTGGGCCGTCGGCGGATGTCCACTAGGGCCGACTCCACCTTGGGCGGGGGCAGGAAGACGCTGGGCGGCACCCGTCCGGCGACCCTGGCCGTCGCCCAGTACGCCACCTTCACCGACACCGCGCCGTACGCCTCCGAGCCCACCGAGGCAGCCAGCCGCTCCCCCACCTCCCGCTGCACCATGACCAGCATCCGGGCGATCTGCGGCACCCCGTCCAGCAAGTCGGCCACGAGCGGCGTGGCCACGTTGTACGGCAGGTTCGCCACCAAGGTCCACGACGACGCCGAGGACGAGGAAGGACCGAGCAGCGACGACCAGTCCAGGCGCATGGCGTCGCCCTCGACGACCCGGACGCCCACCGGCTCG
>DASZJY010000467.1:0-6971 GCA_035947635.1 Acidimicrobiales bacterium
CGCTCGACCGTGGCGTGGTCGAAGACGCGGGCGCCGATGGCGGCGCAGTAGCGGGAGAGGACCCGGCCCACGTCCTCCGTCGGCTCCCGCTCGTCGAGGCCGACCTCGTCGGGGCGGATGGCGATCGGGTGGCCCCCCAGCTGGACGACGGCCATCTCCATCGACACCCGCGTGCGCGTCGACGGCTTCTCGAAGAGCAGGGCCACGCCCCGACCGGCGAGCACGGGCGGCGGTTCCGGCTCCTCGGACAGCTCGAGGACGGCTGCCAGCTCGTCGGCGCCCAGGTCGTCGACCTCCAGGAAGTGCCTCATCGCGCCGCGTCGGCGGCCACCGTGGCCAGGATCGTGCCCAGGATGGCGAGCGCCTCGTCGATCTCGTCGTCGGTGACGAGGAGCGAGGGGGCGAACCGCAGCGCGCTGGGCGTGACCGGATTGACGAGGAGCCCGGCGCGGAGGGCGGCAACGGCCGCTTCGCGCGCGGGACGCTCGGCCAGCTCGGCGGCGAGGAGGAGCCCCCGGCCCCGGACGTGGTCGACGCCGGGAAGGGCCTCGAGCCCTGTGCGCAGGCGCTGGCCGGCCCGGGTGGCCCGGGCCGGGACGTCCTCGGCCTCCATCACCTCGAGCACGGCCCGGGCGGCGGAGGCCGCGAGGGGCTGGCCCCCGAGGGTGGTGCCGTGATCGCCCGGTGCGAACGCCGACGCCACCTCGGCCCGGGCCCAGCAGGCACCGATGGGCACGCCGTTGCCCAGGGCCTTCGCCACCGTCACCACGTCGGGCCGGATGCCGTCGTGCTGGAAGCCGAACCACCGCCCCGTGCGGCCCAGGCCGGTCTGGACCTCGTCCATCACCAGCAGGACATCGCGCTCGTCGCACAGGCGCCGTACGGCCGCCAGGTAGCCGGGTGGAGGCGGGTTCACGCCTCCCTCCCCCTGGAGCGGCTCGAGCAGGACGGCGGCGACAACGACGGGGTCCACGGCGGCGTCGAGGGCGTCGAGGTCACCCCAGGCGGCGTGGCGGAAGCCCTCGGGCAGTGGCTGGAACGGCTCGTGCTTCTGCGGCTGGCCCGTGGCATGGAGGGTGGCCAGGGTGCGGCCGTGGAACGACCCGTAGGTGCTGACCACCGCGTAGCGCCCGTGGCCGCCCCACTTGCGGGCCAGCTTGATGGCGCACTCGTTGGCCTCGGCGCCCGAGTTGGCGAAGAACACCTGCCCTCCCCCGCCGACCAGACGGTCGAGGGTGGCGGCCACCTCGGGGCCGACGGTCGTGCCGTACACGTTGGACACGTGGAGAAGGCTGCGGGCCTGGGTGGCCAACGCCTCGGCCACCGCCGGGTGGGCGTGGCCCAGGGACGTGACTGCCAGGCCGCCCACGAAGTCCAGGTACGCCCGGCCCTCAGTGTCGTAGAGGCGGCTGCCCTCGCCCCTCACGAACGTGACCGGAGGGGGCGGGTACGTCGGCATCAGGTGTTGGCTCATGGGGCCGGCACCTCGGCGCGGATCATGGTGCCGATGCCCTCGCGGGTGAAGACCTCGAGGAGCAGGACGTGAGGCACCCGGCCGTCGAGGATGTGGGCCTGGCGCACCCCGCCGCGCAGGGCCCGCACGCACGAGCGGATCTTGGGGATCATGCCGCCGGTGAGCGTGCCGGCGCTGACCATCTCCTCCAGCTCGGTGACCGTCACGGTGGCGACCACGCTGGACGAGTCGCTCACCTCGGCGAGGAGGCCGGGCACGTCGGTCAGGTAGACCAGCTTCTCGGCGGCCAGGGCGGCGGCGATGGCTCCGGCAGCGGTGTCGGCGTTCACGTTGTAGGCCTGGCCCTCGGGGTCGGCGCCGATCGTCGCGACCACGGGGATGAGGTCCTCGGCGAGAAGGCGCTCGACGATCTGGGGGTTGACGCCGACCACGTCGCCGACGAACCCCAACTCGGGTGCCCGGGCGCTGGCGGAGAGCAGACCGGCGTCCTCACCCGACAGCCCCACGGCCAGCGGGCCGTGCACGTTGATCGAGGAGACGATGTCGCGGTTCACCTTGCCCACAAGCACCATGCGGGCGATGTCGAGGGTCTCGGCGTCGGTCACCCGCAGGCCGTCCCGGAACTCCGGCTCCTTGCCGAGGCGCTGCATGAGCGCCCCGATCTGGGGCCCGCCGCCGTGGACGACGACGGGGCGCATGCCGACAGAACGCATGAGCACGACGTCCTGGGCGAAGAGGGTGGCGAGGGCGGGGTCCTCCATGGCGGCCCCGCCGTACTTGACCACCACGACCTTCCCCCAGAAGCGGCGAATGTAGGGAAGGGCGTCGGCCAGCACGGCCGCCTTCTCGGCCGCGCCGAGGCGCCGGGTATCGACCACCGCGCTCACTGTCGTCTGGCCAGCTGGGCGCGGCTCGCCGTGAGAGGCCACCTGGCCCTGCGGGCGGCGGGCAGGGGGCAGGGCCCGGCCGCCCCCCTCGTCGTGCTCGCCCTCATGATGTGCGCATGTTCTCGGCGATGTACCCGGGGGTCAGGTCGTTGGTGAGCACCCTGGCCTCGCCGTGGCCCAGCCCGAGCGAGGCGCGGATCTCGACGTGGCGGCCCTTCAGGTGGGAGGCGACGGCCGCCTCGTCGTGGGCGGCGGCGATCCCGCCCGCGCACACCACGGTGCCCCCATAGGCCACCTCCACCAGGTCGGGGTGGAACGTGACGCCGGCGCTGCCCAGCTCGCTGACCACCCGTCCCCAGTAGGGGTCGCCGCCGTAGAGCGAGCACTTGACCAGCTGGCTCTGTGCGACCTTGCGGGCCGCCCGCCGGGCCTCGTCGGCCGACACCGCCCCCTCCACCCGCACGGTCACGACCTTCGTCGCCCCCTCGGCGTCGTCCGCCATCTGGGCGGCCAGGTCGGCGCAGGCGGCGCTGAGGGCCTCGGTCAGCGCCTTGCCCGAAGGCGAAGCCCTTCGCCCGCTGGCCACCACCACGACGGTGTCGTTGGTCGAGGTGCAGCCGTCGACGGTGAGGGCGTTGAACGACCGGTCGACGGCCACGCCCAACGCCCCGCCGAGGTCGGCCGGGCCCACGGCGGCGTCGGTGGTGAGGACCGCCAGCATCGTCGCCATGTCGGGGGCCAGCATCGCCGCCCCTTTGGCCATACCCCCGACCGTGAACCCCTCGCCCGCCACCGTCACCTGCTTGGCCACCGTATCGGTGGTGCGGATGGCCTGCGCCGCCGCCTCGCCCGCCTCCGCGCCCGCCGCCCGCCTCTCCACCAACGTCGGGATGCCCGACTCGAGGGCGGCCATCTGCAACGGGATGCCGATGAGGCCGGTGGAGCACACGAGGACCTCCTCGGGCGCGCAACCGAGGCGCTGGGCCACGAGGGCGCAGGTGCGCGCCGCGTGGGCGCGGCCGGCGACGCCGGTGGCGGCGTTGGCGTTGCCGCTGTTGAGGACGACGGCGGCCACCCGTCCCCCGGTGGCGTTGAGGTGCCCGCGTGAGACCTCGACCGGAGGGGCGGCGGCGCGGTTGGACGTGAACACGGCGGCCGCCGGCACGGCCACCGCGTCGTCGGTGCACACGAGGGCCAGGTCGAGGGCGGGCGGGTCCTGCTTGATGCCGCAGGACATGCCGGCGGCCTGGAAGCCGGCCGCCGAGGTCACGCTCATTGTTGGTCTCGGTGAGCTGCGCTCGGCTCGCCGTGGGGGGCCGCCGGCGCCTGCGGATGGCAGGCGGGAAGCAGTCCCCGGCAGCCCCGCTCGCCGTGCTCGCTCACGGGTAGATACCGACGGCGGAGAGGCCGGCCGTCTCGTCCAGGCCGAGGACGAGGTTGGCGCACTGCACGGCCTGGCCGGCCGCCCCTTTGACCAGGTTGTCGATGGCGGCGATGACGACGACCCAGCCGGTGCGCTCGTCGAAGCGGGCGGTGAGGTGGGCGGCATTGGAGCCCCACGTCGCCTTGGTGGAGGGGGACGTGGGGGTGACGACCACGAACGGCTCGCCGTCGTACGCCCCGCCGAGGAGCTCGAGCAGGGCTGCGGTGGACGTTGGACCGGTGGGCCGGGCGTAGCAGGTGGCCAGGATGCCGCGGGTCATGGGGGCCAGGTGTGGCGTGAACAGGACCCGGGCACCGGTGGCCTGCTCGATCTCGGGGGTGTGGCGGTGGTCGAGAAGGCCGTAGGCGGTGAAGTCCTCGTTGGCGGTGCTGAAGTGGGTGGTGGGCTTGGGAGCACGTCCGGCGCCGGAGACGCCGCTGGCGGCGTCGACGATCACGCCCTCGGCCTCGATGGCACCCGCCGCCACAAGGGGCGCCAGGGCCAGCGCCGCCGCCGTCGGGTAGCAGCCGGCGGCGGCCACCGCGTCGGCCTTGGCGACCTGCTCGCGGCCCAGCTCGGGCAGGCCGTAGACGAAGCCTCCCAGGAGCTCTGGGGCGACGTGGGCCTCGCCGTACCAGCGCTCGTAGACCGCGGGATCGGTGAGCCGGAAGTCGGCGGCCAGGTCGACGATCGCGCACCCTCGGGTGCGCAGCTCCGGCACCAGGCGCTGGGACCGGCCGTGGGGCAGGGCGAGGAAGACGAGGTCGACGTCGTCGGCCAGCTCGGGCCGGTAGGTCTCGAAGCGGACGCCGGCATAGGTGGCGCTCAGGCTCGGGTAGAGCTCGCCCACCGCGGTGCCCGCCATGGTCTCGCCCGTCGCCCAGCCAACGTCCAGCGCCGGGTGACCGGCGCAGAGCCGCAGGAGCTCGGCACCCGCGTACCCGGAGGCTCCGACGATCCCTATCCGGTTCATCGTCCTACCATACGACTGCCTGCATCAGTATGCAATCGTCAGCCACGGAGCGTCGCCGGGAAGGTCGACTCGACCGCCTTGATGCAGCGCGTGCGCACGGCCGCCAGCTCGTCCTCGTCGAGGGTGTGGTCGAGGGCAGAGAAGCGCAGGCGGTAGGTGAGGCTGCGCCGTCCCTCCCCGAGCTGGGGGCCCCGGTACACGTCGAAGAGCCACACGTCCTCCAGCAGCTCGGCGCCGGCCGAGCGCAGGGTGAGCTCGAGGTCGCCGGCCGTCACGGTGTCGTCGGCGACGAAGTCGAGGTCGACGTCGGCCGACGGGTACCGGCTGACGGGACGGTGGACGCGGGGCCGACGGGGGGCGGCGAGCAGGGCGCCCAGGTCGAGCTCGAACCAGGCCACCGGTGCGGGAAGGTCGTGGGCGGCCAGCACGTCGGGGTCGACCTCGCCGACGACGCCGAGTGGCAGCGCGCCGGCGTGCAGCGAGGCCGTTCGGGTCGGGTGCAGCCCGGCCGCCGCGCCCGTCTCCACCTTGACCGGCTCGAGGGCGAGGCTGTCGGCCAGCAGCCGCCAGACCCGCATGGCCTCGGTGGCCGGCCGCCCGGCGAGGACGACGGCCAGCTGCTCCGGCTCGCGGGGCAGCTCCTCGCCGTCCGGAGGGGGAAGGAACACGTGGCCGATCTCGAAGAGGGCGACGTCGGGATTGCGGTGCGACTGGTTCGTCACCAGCGCCCGCAGGACGGACTCCTCCTGGGCCAGCGGGTTCTCCACCCGCACCGCATCGGTCGCCAAGCCGGCGCGGGCCAGGGCGTCGGGAGGAAGGAACGAGTTGGACCAGGCCTCGCTGAGACCGGCGCCAACCAGCACCTGGCGCACCCGCCGACGGTCGCGCTGGTAGGGGGTGAGGCCGCCGTCGACTGCCGCGGTCATCGGCAGGGTCCTCGAGATCCGGTCGTAGCCGTGGTGGCGCGCCACCTCCTCCACCACGTCGATCTCCCGCTCGCAGTCGGGGCGCCACGTGGGGATCTCCACGGCGAGGTGGCCGTCGGCTCCCGGCGAGCACGAGAAGCCGATGGGCTCGAGGTAGCCGGCCACCTCGTCCGGCGAAAGCGCCGTCCCCAGCACGGCGTTGACCCGGCTCGTCCGTACGACGACCCGTGGCGGCGACGGCACGTCGCCCCGGACGTCGACCATCGGGCCGTTCACCGAGGCCGACGCCACGTCGGCGGCCAACTGGCAGAAGCGGGCCACCGACCGCCCGGTGCCGGCGGGGTCGACCCCCCGCTCGAAGCGGACCGACGCCTCGGTGCGCAGGGCCAGGCGCTTGGACGTGCGGGCGATGGCGAGGGGCGAGAACCACGCCGCCTCCAGCAGGACGGTGCTCGTGGCCTCGGAGATCTCGCTCGACGCCCCACCCATGATCCCCCCGATGCCGACGGGCGCGCCCTCGGCGTCGCAGATGAGGCAGTCGTCGCCCGACAGGCGGCGCTCGACCTCGTCGAGGGTGACCAGCACCTCGCCGTCGGCGGCGCGGCGGACGAGCAGGCCGCCACCGGGCAGGCGGTCGAGGTCATAGGGGTGGTTGGGCTGGCCCAGCTCCAGCATCACGTAGTTCGAGACGTCGACCACGTTGTTGATCGGCCGCATCCCGGAGAGGGTCAGGCGGCTCGCCAGCCAAGCGGGGGACGAACCGATGGTCACGCCGTCGAGGCGCGTGGCGGTGAACCGGGGGCAGAGATCGGAGGACTCGACGACGACGCTCACCTGGGACTCGCTCTGGCCGTCCAAAGACGGGGGTTCCGGTACGGCGAACGGCAGCCGCAGCCGGGCGGCCAGGTCGCGGGCGACCCCGGCGACGCAGAGGGCGTCGGGGCGGTTGGGCGTGACGTCGAGGTCGAACACGACGTCGGGGTTGATGCCCAGAGCTTCGACGAGCGGCGCGCCGACCGGGGCGTCGGCCGGCAGCACGAGGATGCCCGAATGGTCGTCGGAGAGGCGCAGCTCGGCTCCCGAGCAGAGCATGCCGTCGGACCACTCGCCCCGCACCTTGCGGCGGCCGATCTCCAGCCCCCCGGGGAGGCGGGCGCCTGGTCGCACGAGGGGGACGAGGTCGCCGGCGCCGAAGTTGAAGGCGCCGCAGACCACCCGCACGGGGCCGTCGCCGGCGTCGCCGTCGACGAGCTGGACACGGTCGGCCTTCGGGTGCGGCAGGGTGTCG
>DASZJY010000468.1:0-10988 GCA_035947635.1 Acidimicrobiales bacterium
CAGGGTCTCGACCACCTGGCGGACGAGCCCCATCTGCTGGCGGAGGATGTCAGGGGCCTCCGACCTCCCCGCCTTGTAGTCGGCGACGAGCTCGTGGCGGAACGTGGGCTCGGGGCGGTCGAAGGCGACGGCGATGGCGTCCGGACCGTGGTCCTTCAGCAGGTTGATCAGCATGGAGGTGAAGCCGTAGACGGCGTTGGTGACCTGCCCCGACGCGGTGGCCAGATCGGTCGGGAGGGCGAAGAAGGCGCGGTAGGCCAGCGAGTTGCCGTCGAGCAGCATCACCTTGGCCATTGGAAGGCATCGTACGGCCGCCGGGGCCCGAGCACAGACGGTCCCCCAGGTACCATGACCGGCGTGCAGGACGGCTTCCACCCGCCGCTCGAGGAGTACCTGGAGGCCATCTGGGAGCTCGAGGAGGAGGGCACCCGGGTCATCCAGGCGCGTCTGGCCGAGCACCTCGGCCACTCGCCACCGTCGGTCTCCGAGATGGTCCGCCGCCTGCGCGACGAGGGTTGGGTCCAGGTCCGCGAGCGGGCCCTCCAGCTCACGCCCAAGGGTCGCGACCGAGCCGTCAGCGTCGTACGCAAGCACCGGCTGGCCGAGCGCCTGCTCACCGACATCATCGGCCTCCCCTGGCACAAGACCCACATCGAGGCCTGTCGCTGGGAGCACGTGATCTCCGACGAGGTCGAGGAGCGCCTCGTCGCCCTGCTCGAGAACCCCACCACCTGCCCCCACGGCAACCCCATCCCGGGGGCGGGGCCGGAACGCGACGACCTCCTGGCCCTGGCCGAGGTGAAGCTGGGCGAGCGCGTGCGTCTGGAGCGCGTCACCGAGCAGGTCGAGGTCGACCTCGAAGCGCTCGTGTACCTCGACGACCACGGGTTCATCCCGGGCGCCGACGCCGAAGTGCGGTCGAGGGCTCCCGACGGCACCGTCACCCTCGACCTCGACGAGGGAACCATCGCCCTCGGCCCCGCGCTCACGACGCAGCTCTACGTCAGCCGGGCGTAGCACCCGGCGGTTCGTGGCCTCGACATCGCCCACCGCCGCGCCGTCGCCGCCGACCACCTTGGCGATCGACATCGGCGGGAGCGGGCTCAAGGCGTCGGTCCTCGACGCTCACGGGGAGATGGTGGTCGACCGGGTGCGCGTGCCCACGACCTACCCGCTGCCTCCCGAGAAGCTGGTCGACGACCTCGTCGAGCTGGTCCGGCCCCTTCCCCACTTCGACCGGGTGTCGGCCGGCTTCCCCGGAGTCGTGCGCAAGGGTCGCATCCTGACCGCCCACAACCTGGTGACCGCTTCGGGCCCCGGCTCGGAGGTGCTCCCCGAGCTGATCGAGGCGTGGACCGGCTTCGACCTGGCCGGCGAGCTGGCCCGGCGCCTGGGGCGGCCGACCAAGGTGGTCAACGACGCCGACCTGCAGGGAGCGGCGGTGGTCAGCGGCAACGGCCTGGAGCTGGTGGTCACCCTCGGCACGGGCGTCGGCACCGGGCTCTACTTCGACGGCCGCCTGGCCCCCCACCTCGAGATCGCCCACCACCCGCTGCGGAAGGACCGCACGTACGAGGAGGAGCTGGGCGACGCGGCCCGCAAGGAGGTGGGCAACAAGAGGTGGAACGAGCGGGTGCAGTTCGCCATCCAGACGCTGCATGCCCTGCTCAACTACGACCACCTCTACGTCGGCGGCGGCAACGCCAAGCGCCTCACCATCGACCTCGGGGCCAACGGAACAGTCGTGAGCAACGCCGCCGGCATCCTCGGCGGGATCAAGCTCTGGGACCCCGACAACCCCCTCGGAGCCTGAGGGTCCGAAAGGAAACTACCTGCGCTGTTCTTGAACCACCCATCAGCGCATTTGTCGCTGAACGGGCGCAGGTAGTTTCCTCTTCGACCCTGAGCGCCGAGGGACTCGTCAGGGCGTCAGCGTGCCGTCGAGCACCTGCTCGGCGACGACCCGCATCTTGGCCCGCTGGCGCATCGCGCTCTGCTGGATGAACGAGAAGGCGTCGCTCTCGGAGAGATGGTGACGGTCCATGAGAAGGCCCTTGGCCCGCTCGACGATCCGCCTGGTCGTGAGCTGATCCTCCAGCGAGTGGACCTCCTGCTCGAGGGCCCGCAGCTCGGCGAAGCGGCCGACGGCAACCTCGATGGCGGGCACGAGGTCGCTCTTCTGGTAGGGCTTCACCAGGTAGCCGATGGCGCCGGCGTCGCGGGCCTGCTCGACCAGATCGCGCTGGCTGAAGGCGGTGAGGATGAGCACCGCCGCCCACCGGCCGGCAGCGATCTCCTTGGCCGCGGTGAGGCCGTCCATGCCCGGCATCTTGATGTCGAGGATGGCGAGGTCGGGCTTCAGGTCGCGGACGAGGGCGACGGCCTCGTCGCCCCGGCTCGTGCTGCCGACGACCTCGTAGCCCTCCTCCTCGAGCGTCTCCTGGAGGTCGAGGCGAATGATGGCCTCGTCCTCCGCGCTCACTACCCGTAGGCTCAAGAGGTCGCCTCCGCGCCCGTCAGCGGCCTTCGGCGAGGAGGCGGTCGAGTAGCTCGTCCTGGGAGCGCTCGAGCTTGGTGATCGACGCCACCACCTGCTGACGGTGAACGGCCATGGCGTCGGCGTGCTTGCGCGCTTCGGAGTGCTCGCGGTCGGCCAACGGCGTCTCCGAGACGAGGGCCCGCAGGCGCGACTCGTCGGCCGCGTCGGCCAGGGCCGCCAGCTGCTCGTCGATCACGGCGAGCTCGCTGCGGAGGTTCCGCAGGCGCTCGGCCGACGCCGACAGCTGCTTCTCGACCAACCAGCGGGACATGGTCCGGGGAGTGTACCGCCGGGCCGGTTCGGGGCGGCGTCCGCGAAACGCCCCCCTCCAAAGGGCACTTGCGCGAGTGCGGGCGACGACGGCCGCCGTGCCACCATTGCCGCGCCCCGACCCAGGTGGTGTGCCGTCGCCGACCAGTCCCCCCCGCCGAACCGACCGTCCCCCGCCGCCTGGGGGGTGGCCGAGGGTTACTCCGACGCCGCCGGGACCTGGCGCGAGCCGCCTCCGTCGTCGGTCGACGCCGTCCTCGAGGCCCTGGGCGCCGACGGCGACCCGCCCGACCAGTCCCCGGTGGTGTCCGTCCGGCCGGGAGCAGTGGTCGCGCCCGACCGGCCCGCCGACCTCGTCCTGGAGGACGGGACCACCCTCACCCTCGGCGCCGGCGAGCCCCTTCCCCCCGACCTCCCGCTCGGCTACCACGCGCTGATCGACCCCGAGGGCGGCGACCGGCGGACGCTGGTGCTGAGCCCGGGCGAGTGCAGGCTCCCCGCCAACGCGCCGACGTGGGGGTGGGCCGTCCAGCTCTACGCCGCCCGGTCGGGCGCGAGCTGGGGCATCGGCGACCTCGCCGACCTGGCCGAGCTGGCCCGATGGTCGGCGGGCGAGCTGGGGGCGGGGCTGCTGCTCCTGAACCCGCTCCACGCCGCCGTCCCCGTCCTCCCCCAGGACGCCAGCCCCTACTACCCGAGCAGCCGGCGCTATCGGAACCCCCTCTACCTGCGGGTGGAGGAAGTGCCAGGCGCCGGCGATCTCGGTCCCGAGCTGGAGGAGGCGGCGCGGGCGGGGCGTGCCCTCCACGCCGACCGCCGCATCGACCGGAACGCCGTCTTCAACCTCAAGATGCCGCTCCTCGCCCGCCTCTGGGGGCGCTTCGGTGGCGACCCCGCCTTCGGCCGCTGGCGCGCCGAACAGGGGACGGCCCTCGAGGCCTACGCCACGTTCTGCACGCTGAGCGAGGAGCACGGCCGCCCCTGGCACTCATGGCCGCAGGAGCTGCGCCATCCCGAGGGCGCCCTGGTCGAGGCGTTCCGGGCCGCCCACCGCCGGCGGGTCGACTTCCACTGCTGGCTCCAGTGGCTCCTCGACGTGCAGCTGGCGCGGGCATCGGCGGAGGTGCCGGTGATGCACGACCTGGCCGTGGGCTTCGACCCGGGCGGCGCCGACGCGTGGGAGTGGCAGGACGTGCTGGCGGCGGGCATGTCGGTGGGGGCGCCGCCCGACGAGTTCAACACACGGGGCCAGGACTGGGGGCTGCCGCCCTTCGACCCCTGGCGGCTGCGGGCGGCGTCGTACCGCCCGTTCGTGGAGACGGTGCGGTCGGCGTTCCGTCACGCCGGCGGGCTCCGCCTCGACCACGTCATGGGCCTGTTCCGTCTCTTCTGGGTCCCCCGCGGCGCCAGCCCCACCGACGGCACCTACGTGCGCTACCCGGCCTCCGACCTCTTGGACATCGTGGCCCTCGAGAGCCACCGGGCGGGCGCCTACGTGGTGGGCGAGGACCTGGGCACCGTCGAGGACGAGGTGCGGGCCGAGCTGGCCGCCCGCCAGGTCCTGTCCTACCGGCTGCTGTGGTTCGAGGACCGAGACCCCGCCGACTGGCCCGAGCGGGCCCTGGCGGCGGTGACGACCCACGACCTCCCGACGGTGGCCGGCCTGTGGTCGGGCCGCGACCTGGAGCACCAGCGCGACGCCGACATGGCGCCCAACGAGGAGGGCGAGGCAGCGATGCGCGAGCGGGTCGGGCGCCTCTGCGGCCTGGCCCCCGACGCCTCCCCTGAGGAGGCGGTCATGAGCGCCTACGCCGCCCTCTCGCGGGCGCCGTCGCTCCTACTGGCTGCCGGCCTCGACGACGCCCTGGCCGTGGAGGAGCGCCCCAACATGCCCGGCACCCTCGACGAGTGGCCCAACTGGTCGATCGCCCTCCCTGCGCCCCTCGAAGACCTCCGCGACGACGCCCGCCCCGTCGAGATCGCCCGCCTCCTCCGCCGCGGCGCCCCGCCCCCCGGGCGCATTGGGTGAGGAAAGTCGCGCAAAACGGCCACTTTTCCGTAGCCAGAATGCCGTCCCGGTAGCGTCGTCGGCCGTGGCGATGACCATCGAGGGGCTGCGGCTGTGGATCGCCGGCACCAATGCCTGGATCGTGGCGCCCACCGGCTCCGGGGGCGAGTGCGTGCTCGTCGACGCGCCGCCCGAGCCCGAGTCGATCATCAGCCGGCTGAGCGAGCAGGGGCTGCGACTCGTCGCCCTGCTGGCCACCCACGGCCACGTAGACCATGTGGGCGGCGTCGCCGAGGTGGTGGGGGCCCAGCCTCAGGACGTCTCCGTCCATCTCCACGAGGGCGACCGGCACATGCTCCTCGACCCGGTCGGCACGGGCGGCACGCTGGGCCGGGTGCTGGCCGCCGAGGAGCTCGATGTCGACCCTCCCGAGCTCCTCTACGGACTAGACGACGGACAGCGGGTCTCGGGCGCGGGGATGACGTTCACCGCCGTGCACACGCCCGGGCACACGCAGGGCTCGGTGTGCTTCCTCCTCGAGGTCGACGGTGAGCCGCCCGTCCTCTTCAGCGGCGACCACCTCTTCGCCGGCTCCATCGGCCGCACCGACCTTCCCGGCGGCTCCTATGACCAGCTCATGGCCTCGATGGCGGAGAAGATCCTCCCCCTCGACGACGAGGTCCGGGTGCTCCCCGGCCACGGCCCGACCACGACCATCGGGCGCGAGCGCCGTAGCAACCCGTTCCTCACGCCGCTGCTCGCGAAGTAGGGGCGGCGCTACTCGTCTCGGCCGGCGGTCGGCTCGGGAACCCCTTCGATGATCCGGATGTCCCGCTCCGCTCCGTCGCCGAGGGCGCGCAGCGCTTCCTGGTAGCCCTCGCTCTCGTAGGTGGCCACCGCCTGCTCGACGCTGTCGAACTCGATCACCACGGTCCGCTCGAGGACACCGTTCTCGAACACCCTCGCCGGCCGGCCCCGCGCCAGGAAGTGGCCGCCCGCCTGGCGAATGACGGGGCCGGCGAGCTCGACGTACCGGGCCAGCTTCTGACGGTCGTTGACGGCGCGGAAGGTGTTTACCCAATACGCCTTGCTCACGGTCGTCGGCCTCCTCGCCGCTCCTTCGTCGCCGACCGTTGGGGATCGTGGGCTTCGACGACCTTCCCCAGCGCGCTGGCCACCAGGCCGACCTCGCCTTCGTCGAGATGGTCGGTGAAGTAACGCCGGATCCCCGCCAGGTAGCAGGGGGCGGCACGGCGCAGGGCCCGCCGCCCGGCCGGCGTCAGCACGGCGAAGGCGGCCCGGCCGTCGTCGGGATCGGGCTCCCGCCTCACGAGCCCCGCCGCCGCCATCTCGTCGACCAATCGGCTCACTCGCGTCCTCGAGAGGACGGTGCGAGCGGCGAGCTCCTGCATCCGCAACCGGCGCCCCTCGACGGCATTGAGCTCGAGCAGCACGTCGTACCACGTGAGCGGCACCATCCCCTCCCGCTGCAGATCGGCCTCGATGGCACGAAGCACGGCGTTCTGCGTCAAGAGGAGGGCCCGCCATGCGCCGACCTCGTCCTCGCTCACCTCGCCGGCCACGAAGGGAACCTAGCACTTGCGTGCGTCTGCACGCACCAGTAGAGTGCGTGCTAACGCACATATCTCTGCGTTCCCAAGAGGAGGGCAGGCCGTGAAAGTGGCGCTGACCGAGGTTGCGAGAATCCCCGAGGAGGGGGCAGTGACGGTGGACTTCTTCGGGCGGGAGGCGTTCGTCCTCAACCTCGAGGGTGGCCCTCGGGCGGTCATGAACGTCTGCATGCACCTGGGCGGTCCTCTCGAGCTGAGAGGCGACCGCTTCGTCTGCGGTTGGCACCAGGCCGAGTACGACCTCGGTGGCCGCCGGCGGAGTGGCCCGGCGAACGCCGACAGCCACCTCATGTTCCTCCCCACCCGAGTGGAGGACGGCACGCTCTACTACGTCTACGGGCCGGACGGGGGCGAGTGATCACCCGCCAACGAAGTCGAGGGCCTCAGGGGCGAGGGCGAGCCACGTCTCGCCGTCGTCGGTGGTGGCCGTGAGCCACTCTTTCATGGGCCGGCCCTTCCCCGATTCGAACGGCGCCCCGGTCCCCTCGGCGATCAACGCGTCGACGCGATGGCGCGGGAGCTTCACGATGAGAGAGCCACCCGTGAGCATCGCGAAGATCGATCCGTTCACCTTCAGCGCGTCCGAACCGAAGCGGCGACGGCCTCCCTCGGGCGTCTCCACGCCGGGATGACCGGCGAGCTCCCGGACCACAGCGGCGAAGCGCTCCTCGGCGTCCACCGTCCCATTGGAGCCCTTGGGCGGCGCGCCGCACAAACGCCCCAGCGGAAGACGCCCCCGCCGCAATAACGTGCCGGCCGGTGAGAGCGGGCACGCTGGCCGCCACCGAGTCGTCGCTAGGGCTCGGGCTCCCCGCTGTGGCCGGCGTGCTCACGGCGATGGAGGCCGGTGTCCCCATCCCGATCCCGTCCGACCTCGTCGTTCTCGTGCTGGGCGAGCGGGCGTCGGCCGGCCGCATTTCCGTCCTCGCCGCTGCCATCGTGCTGGAGGCGGTGGCGTTGGCCGGCACCGCCCTCCTCTTCCTCGCCGCCCGTGGCCCGGGGCGGGCCCTGCTCACGCGGTTCGGGCCGCGTCTCGGGTTCACCGCCGCCCGCCTCAACCGGGCCACCGCCGTCGTCGAGCGTCGGGGGCCGGCCGCCCTCGCCGTGGGCCGCGGCACCCCCGGCCTCCGGACGGTCACTGTCGTCGCCGCCGGAGGCTCGAACCTGAGCTTCCGGCGGGCGCTCCCGCCGCTGGTCCTCGGGAGCAGCATCTTCCTGCAGCTGCACCTCGTCCTCGGCTACCTCCTCGGGCCCGCCGCCCGCGACGCCCTCGAGCAGGCCAAGGGCCCGGTGGTGGTGGGCCTCGTCGTCGTGGCGCTGGCCGGCGTCGTCTTCTGGCTTCTCCGCAGGGGCAGAAGGGCGGGGTCCCAGGCCGCGGCCGAGGCCTGCTGTCCCGCCTGCCTCGCCCTGGGCACCCTCGTTCCCAGGGCCTTCGGCATCGAGGACCTCACACCTGCGGGCGGCGGCCGTTCGCCCGGCGGCGCAGGCACCTGACGCAATAACGTCCGCCCCGGCGAGCGAGGGCAGCCCGCCAGAAGGAGAGATGAGCGTGCAGCCGGTCCTCGCCGCCGAGGATCTCGGTGACCTGATCCTCGGGTGGGAGCTGATCACCTCGCTCCCCGCCATCCTCGCCATCGCGTTCGTCGCCGGGCGACTCCTCGGCGTGCGTCGCTCCTGGACGACCGCGGTGGCGTCGGGCGTTGTCGGTTGGTTGGCCGGGGCGGGTCTGTCGCTGGTGATCGCCCGGGCCGAGGGAGGTGGTGGGTTCAGCCGCAACCTGTGGCTGTTCTCGACCTTCTTCGCCATGTCGTCGTCGGTGTGGATCGAGCTCCTGGCCAAGCCCGGAGCGCTGGCCCGGGCCCGCACGGGGCTTGCCTCGATCCCCCGTCCGGTGCGGACGCTGCGGCGCACGAGCCAGCGCGTCACCCGTTACGCCCAGATCACCCGCATCGCAGTGAGATACGGCCTGGGTCCGTCGCTCGGCCTCTCGTCTGGCGACGGGAATGCTGGCGATCCGAGCGCCGGGAAGGCGCCCATCGCCGTCAGGCTGCGCCGCGCCCTCGAGGAGTGCGGGGGCATGTTCGTGAAGCTGGGCCAGGTGGTCTCCACCCGCTCCGACCTCGTCTCCGGCCCGGTGGCGGCCGAACTGTCCCGCCTGCAGGACCGCGTCGTCCCCGCTGAGCGGGAGCCCGTCCAGGCGTTGCTCGAGGAGGAGCTGGGCGCTCCGGTGGACACCGTGTTCGCCGAGTTCGACTGGGAGCCCATCGCCGCCGCCTCGATCGGCCAGGCCCACCGGGCCCGCTTGCGCGACGGTCAGCCCGTCATCGTGAAGGTCCAGCGACCCGGCATCGCCGAGGCGGTGGAACGGGACATGCAGGTGTTGCTCGAGCTCGCTCGCAGCGCTGAGGGCCGCGCCCCCTGGGCCGCCGAGTACCACGTTCTCGACCTTGCCCACGAGTTCGCCGACCGCCTTCGGGAGGAGCTCGACTTCCGCATCGAGGCCCGCAACGCCATCGAGATCTCCCAGCGCCTGCCGGCCACGGGCAACGTGCGCATACCCCGGGTCCATCGCGACCTGAGCAGCGCCCGGGTCCTGGTCATGGAGTGGCTGGAGGGGGTGAGCGTGCGCGAGAGCGAGCGCATCGACGCCCTCGGCTTCGACCGGGCCGTCCTCGCCGACCGGCTCCTTCGTTGCTGCCTGCAGCAGATGCTCGTCGACGGCCACTTCCACGCCGACCCCCATCCCGGGAACGTCATGGTCCTCGACGACGGGAGCCTCGGCCTCATCGACTTCGGCGCCGCCGGTCGCCTCGACCCCATGGAGCAGTCGTCGCTGCGGGCGATGATGGTGGCGGTCGGACGCCAGGACCCGGCCCTGCTCCGCCAGGCCGTCCTCGAGGTGGCCACCCTCCGGCGGGGGTTCGACGACGAGCAGCTGGAGCGGGCCCTGGCCCGGTTCATGGCTCGGCACCTCGGCCCGGGTGCCACGCCGTCCGCGGCCATGTTCAACGAGCTGCTGCAGCTCTTCTTCTCGTTCGGCATCACCCTGCCGCCCGAGCTCAGCACCTTCTTCCGGGCCATGGTCACCCTCGAAGGCACCCTGACGACGCTCTCGCCCGGCTACCTGGTGATCGACGCCGCCCAGGCCGTCGCTGCCGAGTGGGCGAAGGACCAGCTCACGCCCGGCTCCCTGGAGGAGCTGGCCCGCAACGAGCTACTCGCTGTGGCCCCCCTGCTGCGCCGCCTCCCCCGCCACCTCGACCGCCTGGCCACCCTGGCCGAGCGCGGCGACCTGCGCACGAGGGTGAGCCTCCTCGGCGAGCCCGAGGACGTGCGCGTGGTGACGCGCTGGGTCAACCGAGCCGTGCTGGCCTTCCTCGGTGGGGTGGTAGGGCTCATCTCGGTGATCCTCCTGGGCGTCGAGGGCAGCCCTCCCTTCACCGGCGAGACCAACCTGTACGAGTTCTTCGGCTACTTCGGCCTCTTCTGCAGCACTGTCCTGGTCTTGCGCGTCCTCGTCGCCATCCTCCACGACGGGGTCAACTGAGCCGCGTGTTCTCAGTCGGTGGGCGCCGGAGTCGCGACCGGTTCGAGCCCGTCTCGATCAGACGCGCTTGCAGGCGAGCAGGCAGATGGCGTCCTCGCGCTGCGTGCATCGCCGAGGACGGCGTCACGCCTTCTGAGGCCCGTTGAGCTCGCTCGGTTGGTACTCAGCGGCAGGTCAGTTCGTTGTCGTTCTGGCGGGGCCCGCGGTTAAATGAGAGCCGACAACCGCCGAGGGATCCTGGGCTCGCTCGGTTCTCGCGGCCCGGGGATGGCCTCTGTCCCTGGAGGCGACTGCGATGTGCTTCTCCGCCGAAGCCGATCTGGCCGCCGGGATGGTTGTGGGGGCGGTCGCCGTCGATGCCCTCCGCCACGTCAAAGAGCGGCGCCAGCTCGCCATCGCCTCGTTGCCCGGTCTGTTCGCGCTCCACCAGCTCACCGAGGCGTTCGTGTGGTGGGGCCTGGGCGGCGAGGTGCCGTGGCCGATGGGGCGCGTGGCCGTCTTCCTCTACCTGATCGTCGCCCTTGGGGTGCTGCCCGTCCTCGTGCCGCTGGCGGTCCTCGCCATCGAGCCGTCGCCCCGCCGGCGGGCGCTGCTTTCGAAGTTGGGCGCGTGTGGGGTCGCCGTCGCCACGCTCTACCTCGCGGCCATGGCGCTCGAGCCGGTGGTCGCCAAGATCGAAGGGAACCACGTCGCCTACTACGTCGAGGTGGTCCGGCCCCAGCTGGTGGCGACCGTCTACGTCCTCGCCGGGTGTGGCGCCTTGCTGGTGTCGAGTCACAGGGCGATCGTCGCCTTCGGCCTCGCCAACGCGGGGGCGGTGGCCGTCCTCCTGTGGATCCAGGCGAACGCCTTGACCTCCTTGTGGTGCCTGTGGGCCGCCATCGCCAGCGTCGCCGTCGCCGCTCACCTGCGGCGGTCCCACCGGTCGCCGTCCACCGACCCGACGCTCCGGCCCGAGCGACGACTGCGAGTGGGGCTCCCCCGGTTCGGGTG
>DASZJY010000469.1:0-1511 GCA_035947635.1 Acidimicrobiales bacterium
GACCCCTTGCGCGTCATGCAAGTGCGCTACCAACTGCGCCAACGGCCCGGCGGGCCCCAGGTTAGCGCGGGGGCCTACCAGCCGCCCTCGGCATCGCCGGGGGCGAAGCCCTGGCGAATGGTGTTCTCGCTGATCACGCGAGGGTCGACGAACTGCAGGAGGTAGTCGGGGCCACCGGCCTTGGAGCCGACGCCCGAGAGCCCATAGCCCCCGAACGGATGGTGGCCGACGACGGCCCCGGTGATGGGCCGGTTGACGTAGACGTTGCCGGCCCGCAGCTCCTGGGCGGCGAGGCGGATGTGCGACGGTGAGCGGGAGACGATGCCGGCGGTGAGGGCGTAGTCGGTGGCGTTGGCGAGGGCGAGGGCGTGCTCGAAGGAGTCGGCCCGTTGGACGGCGAGGACGGGCCCGAAGATCTCCTCGGTCGCCAGGGTGGCCCCGCTCGCCACGTCGGCGACGATCGTGGGACCGACGAAGAAGCCCTTGTCGGGGACGTCGTCGCGCGCCAGCACGACGCGACCCTCCGACGGTGCCCGCTCCACGTACGAGCGCACGCGGGCCTGGGCGTCGGCGTCGATGAGGGGCCCGACGTCGACTCCCACGTCGCGAGGGTGACCGACCCGCAGCTCGCGGGCGGCGCCGACGAGGCGCTCCACCATCTGGTCGTGCACGGCGTCGACCACCACCAGCCGGGAGGCGGCCGAGCACTTCTGGCCGGCGTAGCCGAAAGCGGAGGCGATGGCGATGGGCACGGCCTGGTCGAGGTCGGCGTCGGCGTCGACGACCAGGGCGTTCTTGCCACCCATCTCGGCGATCACCCGCTTGACGTGGCGCTGCCCGTCCCGGTGCACGGCGGCGGCCTCGACGATGCCGAGCCCGACGTCGCGGGAGCCGGTGAACGCCACGAAGGCGACGTCGGGATGGGAGACCAGGTAGGCGCCCACCTCCTCGCCGACCCCGGGGAGGAAGCCCAGCACCCCCGAAGGCAGCCCGGCCGCCCGCAAGGCGTCCACCAGCCGGGCGGCTACGGCTGGCGTCTGCTCGGCCGGCTTGAAGAGCACCGCGTTCCCGGTGACCAGGGCGGCCGTGACCATGCCGGTGGGGATGGCGAGGGGGAAGTTCCAAGGCGAGATGACCACGCCGATCCCCCGCCCCTGGTAACGGAGCGCGTTGCGCTCGCCGGGTGCCGACACCACCTCGCCGCCGGCATCGAGGCGCAGGGCGTGGCGGCCGTAGTACTCGCAGAAGTCGATGGCCTCGCAGACGTCGGCGTCGGCCTCCTTCCAGGGTTTGCCCGCCTCGAGCACCTCGAGGGCGGCGAGGTCGGTGCGCCGCTCCCGCATCCACTCCGCGGCCCGGAACAGCACCGCCGCCCGGTCGCGGGCGGGTGCCCGCCGCCACGCCGGCCAGCCCCGGCGGGCGGCCTCCAGGGCGGCCTCCGCCTCCGCCGGCCCGCACGACGCGGACACGGCCACGGTGGTGTCGGGGTCGGCGGGGTCCACCGAGACGAT
>DASZJY010000470.1:0-2624 GCA_035947635.1 Acidimicrobiales bacterium
AGAGGGGTGCCGTCGGGGGCCTGGCGGGCACCGCCCCCGGCCGGCGCCCGGTAGCCGGCGGCATCCAGGAGGGCGTTGGCCCCGGCCACGTCGAGCTCGTACTGGCGGACGGGCGCGAAGAACGGGTTCTCGGGGCTGAGGAACCCGGGGTTGCCGGGAAGGCCCCTACCGTTGGCCAGGCGGGCGACCACCTCCTTGCGGTCGACCGCCATGGCGCACGCCTGGCGGAACCGCACGTCCGCCAGCGGCCCTTCCTGGCCCAGGTTCCAGTAGATCGAGCCGGCGATGTACCCACCCTGCTGGGTGATCATCCCGAAGGCGTCGTTGCTGGTGAAGGGGGCGAGGATGTCGTCGCGCAGCGAGAAGCCCCGGGCCACGTCGGCGGCGCCGGTGAGCAGAGCCGGGAAGGCGTCGGTGATGTTGTTCATCTCGATCCGCGCCACGTAGGGACGGCCCAGGAAGTAGTCGTCCCTCGCCGTGAACAGCATCGGCCCACCGTCGCCGTCGTACTTGTCGAGCCGGTAGGGGCCCGAGCCGACGAGAACATTGGTGTCCAGGGCCGCCCCGGGGTCGTCGATCGACGACCACACGTGCCGCGGGATGATCGGCACGGCGCCGGCCACCTCGACGGGGAAGGTGACCAACGGCTTCTCGAGGGTGATCTCCACCGTGTGCGACGCGGTCGCCGTGACCTTGGCGATGCCCTGGGGCGGCTGGATGATCACCGGCGGGGACAGCGTCTCCTGCTCGGCGTAGTACTCGAAGGTGAAGACGACGTCGTCGGCCGTGAGGTCCCTACCGTCGCTCCACTTCACGTTCTGCCGCAGATCGAACGTGTAGGTGAGATGGTCGTCCGAGCTTCTGAAGTCGCGGGCCAGCCAAGGCAGCAGCTGGCCGCGCCCGTCCTTCCAGAGGAGGGTGTCGTAGAGGAGGCTCATCTGGTTGTAACCCGGGCCGCCGTTCGAGGCGAACGGCGACGGGAAGCCGACGGCACCGTGCACCATGCGGACGGTGGGGCGGCCGCCCTGTCCGCCGTCCTCGCCCCCGCCGCACCCGCCCAACACAAGGGCCCCCACGCCGCCGAGGGTGCCGAGGATGAACCGCCGACGATCGACGACGAGCCGGCTCAAGGGGTCGACGCTGCGGTCCATTTACGACATCTCCTGGTGACCTGCGCTCGGCGGGCCCTGTGGGACCGCCGGCCCGTGCGGGGGGCACGCAAGAGGCCCGTGCCGGCGGCCCCGCTCGCCGTGCTCGGTCACGATGACCGCAGCCAGCGGGGGTTGAAGGTCGGCTCCATGGCGACGCCGACGAAGCTGAACCCCAGCAGGGCGAGGGTGATGGCGATGCCGGGGGGAAGCACCCACCACGTCCACATCGGGCTGAAGTAGATGCTCGGCTGGGCGAGGGCCCGGTTGAGCATGTGCCCCCAGCTGACCCCGCTGGGGTCGCCGAGCCCGAGGAACGCCAGACCGGCGTGGAGTCCGATCGACACGCTGGCCCAGTAGACGAAGGCGACGACGAGGATCGGCCCGAGCGGGGGAAGCACGTGGCGGCGCAGCACGTAGAAGGGACCGCCGCCGAAGCCCCGGGCGGCGGCGATGAACCCGCTCTGGCGGAGGGCGAGCACCTGGCTGCGCAGGATGCGGGCGGTGGGCGCCACCCCGGCGAAGGCGACGACGAGGATCAGGGCCACGTCGGTGTTGCCGGCGAGGGCGGCGATCAGGACCGAGAGCGGGAGCCCGGGCAGAGCCAGCAGGAACACCACCAGCCGGTTGGACACAAGGTCGGCAGCACCGCCGACAAGGGCGGGCAGCACGCCGATGAGGATCGCTCCCAGCAGGGCGAGGGCGGGCGCCAGCAGAGCCACCACGAGGGAGGTCCGGGCGCCGTAGAGCAGCTGGGCGAAGATGTCGCGGCCGGGCACGTCGGTGCCCAGCCAGTGGCGACCCGACGGCTCCTCGAGGGCCCGCCCCGAGATGACGCGCGGGTGGTGCGACGCGACCAGGGGCGCCAGCAGGGCCATGGCGACGAGCAGGCCGATGAGGACCAGCCCGATCACCATGATCGGCGACCGCAGCAAGTTGTCCGGCCGCGCCGGCGCCGGGCCGGGCGGCTCACCCTCGATGGGGACTTCGGACGGCGGGGCCGTCGTGGTGGTCATGCCGTGGTCCGGGGGTCGAGGTGCCGGTAGAGCACGTCGGCCAGGGCGTTGACGGTGACGATGGCAAGGCTCACCACGAGGAAAGCGCCCTGGATCGTCGGGTAGTCCCGCGCCCCGATCGAGTCGAACAGCAGGCGGCCCAGCCCTGGATACGAGAAGACCCGCTCGACGAGGACGTTCACGTTTATGGCGAAGCCGATCTCGACCGCGGTGAGGCTCACCACCGGCAGGAGGGCGTTGCGGGCGGCGTAGCCGTACTTCAGGCGGCGGGGCCGCAGCCCCTTGGCCCGGCCCAGCTGCAGGTAGTCGGCGCCCAGCTCCCTCACCATGCCCGCTCGCATCATCAGGTACGTGCCGGCGGTGAGGCCGGCGGTGAGCACGAGGATCGGCAGCGTCGCGTGCCAGGCGATGTCGAGCACCCGCTCGACGGCGTTGAAGTCGGCGAAGGGCTTCTCGGCCC
>DASZJY010000471.1:0-1918 GCA_035947635.1 Acidimicrobiales bacterium
GTCACCACGTCGGAGAGGCAGAAGCGGCTGGCCAGGAGGAACACGAGGGCGTCGTCGGGGAGGTCCTCCACCGGCACCTGGGCGGCGCCCTTGTCGGCCTCGTCGAAGGTGGCCGGCACCTCCACGAGGGCGTCGTAGCGCACGCGGCTACGCCCCTCGGGCAGCGTCAGGCGGTCGCACACGTTGCCGAAGCCGTCGACGTAGGACCGGGTGGCGACGAAGGGCGAGCACGCCCACGAGCTGGTCACCACCTGGTGGGGGCCGTCGACGCGCGGGCGGACCTGCCAGATGGACGGCGTCGGCGCCGACGCCTCGTGGTCGAACTCACAACCGACGCGGATCCGCACGCCACCAGCTTGGTCCAACAGGGCGACATCCACACACGCAGCGGTGTGACCATCTCGTGAAGATGGCGGCCGTCCGGCGGCGCGGTGACGGCGCGGTGACGGCGCGGTGCTAGGACTTGGAACGTGGGTGACCTTCTGGACGGCTACGCGGCCGACGGATGGGACGAGCTCTTCGAGGCGCCCGGCGTGCCCCGATCGACGTCGGCTCCGCTGTTCGACGCCTTGCAGGCGTTGTCCAGCGAGGACTTCAGGCGACGCTGCGAGGCCAGCGGTCGGGCCTTCCGCGACCAGGGCATCACGTTCTCCCTCTCAGGGGAGGAAAGGCCGTTCCCTCTCGATCTCGTGCCCCGCGTGATCTCGGCCGAGGAGTGGTCGTTCATCGAGCAGGGGGTGGCCCAGCGCGTGCGGGCCCTCGAGGCTTTCCTGGCCGACGTCTACTCCAAGCAGCAGATTCTCCTCGACGGCGTCGTCCCCATGGGCGTGGTCACCAGCTCCAGCCACTTCCAGCGCCAGGCGATGGGCATCGAGCCGCCCAACGGCGTACGCGTGCACGTGGCCGGGATCGACCTGGCGCGGGGCGACGACGGCACCTTCTACGTCCTCGAGGACAACGTGCGGACCCCGTCGGGCATCTCCTATGTCATCGAGAACCGTCGCACGATGGCGCGCGCGTTCCCCGACCTCTTCGCGAGTCACCGGGTGCGGCCGGTGGACAGTTACCCGGCCCGGCTCCTGGAGGCCCTGCGCGCCGCCGGTCCGGTCGGCGTGGCCGACCCGACGGTGGTGGTCCTCTCGCCGGGCGTCTACAACTCCGCCTACTTCGAGCACACCTTCCTCGCCCGTCAGATGGGAATCGAGCTGGTGGAGGGGCGGGACCTTGTCTGCCGTCAGAACACCGTCTACATGCGCAGCACCGAGGGAGAGCAGCGGGTGGACGTCGTCTATCGCCGGGTCGATGACGCCTTCCTCGACCCCCTTCAGTTCCGGCCCGACTCGGTCGTCGGGTCGCCCGGCATCCTGAACGCGGCCAGAGTGGGGAAGGTGGCCATCGCCAACGCGGTCGGCAACGGCGTGGCCGACGACAAGCTGGTGTACAGCTACGTGCCCGACATGATCGCCTACTACCTCGGCGAGGAGCCCGTGCTGTCGAACGTCAAGACTTACCGCCTCAACGATCCCGACCAGCTGGCCTACGTGGTCGACCGCGTCGACCAGCTCGTGCTCAAGCCGGTCGACGGATCGGGCGGGGCGGGGCTGGTCATCGGCCCCAAGGCCACCGACGAGGAGATCGCGACCGTCCGAGCCGCCGCCGTCGCCGCGCCCCGCCGGTGGATCGCCCAGGAGATGGTGCAGCTCTCCACCGCACCGACGTTCGTGGACGAGCGCCTGCGGCCGCGCCACATCGACTTCCGGCCCTTCGCCGTCAACGACGGCGAGCGGGTCTGGGTCGTGCCAGGCGGCCTCACCCGTGTGGCTCTCGACGAGGGCAACATGGTCGTCAACTCGAGTCGGGGAGGAGGGTCGAAGGATTCTTGGGTCCTCGCCGGCACGGGGACGTACCGCTCGCGGCC
>DASZJY010000472.1:0-6728 GCA_035947635.1 Acidimicrobiales bacterium
GGCGAGGAAGACGTCTTCATCCTCCATCCCGGCGAGTTCGTCCTGGGCTCCACGGCCGAACGGGTCGTGCTCCCCGGCGACCTCGTCGCCCGCCTCGAGGGCAAGTCGAGCCTGGGCCGCCTCGGCCTGCTCATCCACTCGACCGCTGGCTTCGTGGATGCGGGCTGGGACGGCCATCTCACGCTGGAGCTGTCGAATGTGGCCAACCTTCCCATCACGCTCTACCCCGGAATGAAGATCGGCCAGATCAGCTTCCTGCGGATGACCACGGCGGCGGAAGCCCCCTACGGGTCGTCGGGCGTGGGCTCGAAGTACCAAGGGCAGCGGGGGCCGACGCCCAGCCGGTACTTCGAGAATTTCCGTCCTCGCGGCTGAACGGGAGCGGCTGGGGCGACGGCGTGCCCTCTTTGTTCACGGGTGCGAAACACGCTCGCAACGTGCGCCTCATAGCGTCAACGGACGATGGAAGTGGTGCTACTCCGTTGGCCATCAGAGGGCGGTCGTCGGCAACGGATGAAGGTGACCGGCGAGGCCCGGCTCCTTCTCGTCGAGGACGGCCAGCCGCCCCCTCGGCTCGTCGACTGCCTGGAGGACTGGATCCGGGTGCCCGCTCCCGAGGAGGACGTACGGGCCCGCGTCGAGGCCCTGGTGGCACGCAGCCAGGCGCACGGGGACAAGTTGCCCGGCCTCGACGCGAACGGCGTCCTGCGCTACGGCGGCCGGTGGGTCTCTCTGCCGCCGCTCGAGGCCCGGCTCACCGCCACCCTTCTCGACCGCTTCGAGGCGGTCGTCGGCCGGGACACGTTGATCCGCGTCGTCTGGCCCGGTCAGGCGCCCGGGCGCAACGCCCTCGACGTCCACATTCTCCGGCTTCGCCGCCGCCTGCAGCCCCTCGGGCTGGTGATCCGGACCGTCAGGAGCCGCGGGTACCTGCTGGAGCCGGAGGGGGCCGACGCCGGTGCGGAGAACATGGAGCACGTCCCCGACGAGGACGAGGTGGGTGCGGGCAGCGTCGCGACGCTCGGGAATCCCTAGCCGCGCCACCTCGTAGGCTGGCCGCGATGCCCGCTGACCTCTCCTCCCTCGCCCAGCCCGCCCAGACCCGGATCCTGCTCGTCGTCCTCGACGGGCTGGGTGGCTACGCCGACGGCGCCCGCGGGTCGGAGCTGGAGGAGGCGTCCACCCCGAACCTCGACCGCCTGGCGGCGGAGGGCATGGTCGGCCTGCACGATCCCGCCGGGCCGGGGATCACGCCTGGATCGGGGCCGTCGCACCTCGCCCTCTTCGGCTACGACCCCTTCGAGTACCCCCTCGGCCGGGGCGTCCTGTCCGCCGCCGGGCTCGACGTGGAGGTCAAGCCGGGCGACGTGGCGGCCCGGGGCAACCTGGCCACCCTCTCGCCCGACGGCGAGGTGGCCGACCGGCGGGCCGGCCGCATCCCCGACGACGAGGCGGCCGAAGTGGTCGCCCGGCTGGTCGACGGCGTGAGCATCGACGGCGTCGAGGTCACCTTCGCCTCCGAGGCCCAGCACCGGGTGCTGGTCGTGCTGCGGGGCGACGCCCTCGACCCCGGGGTCGTGGACACCGATCCCCAGGCAACCGGGCGGCCGCCGATCACCCCGGCGCCCAGGCCCGACGCCGCCAACCCCGACGCCGCCGAGCACACCGCCCAGGTGCTGGCCGAGCTCGACCGCCAGGTGCGGGAGATCCTGGCTGACCATCCGAAGGCGAACGTCCTGCTGCTGCGGGGCTTCGACACCCACCAGGAGCTGCCTTCGCTCGCCGACCGCCACGGGCTCACTCCTGCGGCGGTGGCCGTCTACCCGATGTACCGGGGGCTGGCCCGACTGGTGGGCATGGAGGCGCTCGGGCCCGTTTCCGACCTCGGCGAGCAGGTGGCGACGGTGGGCGCCAACTGGGACGCCTACGACTTCTTCTTCCTCCACCACAAGGGGCCCGACTCGGCCGGGGAGGACGGGAACTTCGAGGCCAAGGTGGCGGCCATCGAGGCGCTCGACGCCGCCGCCCCCGACCTGGCCGCCCTCGAGCCCGACGTGCTGGTCGTCACGGGTGACCACGCCACCCCCTCGCAGATGGCGGCCCACTCCTGGCACCCGGTGCCGGTGCTCATGTGGGGGCCGCGGGTCGGCCGCGACCCCGTCGAGCGCTTCGGCGAGCGCTGGTGCCTGGGCGGCGGCCTGGGACGGCGCCCGGGGTCGCAGCTGATGGCCTTGAGCCTCGCCGCCGCCGGCCGCCTGGCCAAGTTCGGCGCCTAGCTCCTTGGCCCGGCGGTTCCGGGCGCGCTCGGGGTCATCCGATGACCCACAGCGCGCCCAGAACGGGGAGGAGCGGGGAACAAACTCGTTGGCAGAGACCTTGATACAAATGCACTCAAGTTTGGTAGGGTTCCCACGTCAGACATCCGTTTCGGGAGGAAGCGCTCATGCCCAAGGCCGTCGGCATCGACCTCGGCACCACCAACTCGGTCGTCTCCGTCCTGGAGGGCACCGAGCCCGCCGTCATCCCCAACGCCGAGGGAGGTCGCACCACCCCGTCCGTCGTCGGTTTCTCCAAGACCGGCGAGGTCCTGGTCGGCGAGGTGGCCAAGCGTCAGGCCATCACCAACCCCGACCGCACCATCCGCTCGGTCAAGCGCCACATGGGCACCAGCTGGAACGTCGACATCGACGGAAAGAAGTACCGGCCCCAGGAGATCTCGGCCCGCATCCTGCAGAAGCTGAAGCGGGACGCCGAGTCCTACATCGGCGACGCCGTCAACCAGGCGGTCATCACTGTCCCCGCCTACTTCGACGACGCCCAGCGCCAGGCCACCAAGGAGGCGGGCCAGATCGCCGGCCTCGAGGTGCTCCGCATCATCAACGAGCCCACCGCCGCCGCCCTCGCCTACGGCCTCGACAAGGAGGGCGAGGAGCAGACCATCCTCGTGTTCGACCTCGGTGGCGGCACGTTCGACGTGTCCATCCTCGAGATCGGCGAGGGCGTGTTCGAGGTCAAGTCCACCAGCGGTAACACCCATCTGGGCGGCGACGACTGGGACCAGCGTGTCATCGACTGGCTGGTCAAGTCCTTCAAGGGCGACCACGGCGTCGACCTGTCCAAGGACAAGATGGCCCTCCAGCGCCTGAAGGAGGCGGCCGAGAAGGCCAAGATCGAGCTGTCCTCGGTGCAGGAGACCCAGATCAACCTGCCCTTCGTCACCGCCACCGAGAGCGGCCCGCTCCACCTCGACTACAAGCTCACCCGGGCCAAGTTCCAGGAGATGACGGCCGATCTGGTGGAGGCCTGCAAGGGCCCGTTCCAGCAGGCCATCAAGGACGCCGGGCTGCGGCCCCAGGCCATCCAGCACATCATCCTGGTGGGTGGCTCCACCCGCATGCCGGCGGTGCAGGACCTGGTCCAGGAGCTCACCAAGAAGGAGCCCCACAAGGGCGTCGACCCCGACGAGGTGGTTGCCGTGGGCGCCGCCATCCAGGCCGGCGTGCTCAAGGGCGACGTCAAGGACATCCTGCTGCTCGACGTGACCCCCCTGTCCCTCGGCATCGAGACCAAGGGCGGGATCATGACCAAGCTCATCGAGCGGAACACGACGATCCCCACCCGCCGTACCGAGGTCTTCACCACCGCCGAGGACCTGCAGCCGTCGGTCGAGATACACGTGCTCCAGGGCGAGCGGGACATGGCCATGTTCAACAAGACCCTGGGCAAGTTCCAGCTCGTCGGCCTGCCTCCCGCCCCCCGAGGGGTGCCCCAGATCGAGGTCACGTTCGACATCGACGCCAACGGCATCGTGCACGTGTCCGCCAAGGACCGGGCCACGAACAAGGAGCAGTCGATGACGATCACCGGCCAGTCGGCGCTGAACCGGGACGAGATCGACCGCATGATGCGCGACGCCGAGGCCCACGCCGAGGAAGACCGCCAGCGCCGGGCCGAGGCCGAGACCCGCAACCAGGCCGACGGTGTCGTCTATCAGAGCGAGAAGCTCCTCCGCGACCATGGCGAGAACATCACCCTGGAGGAGAGGACGCGCATCGAGGATGCGATGAAGGAGACCAAGGACGCCCTGTCCGGCTCCGACATGGACCGCATCCGGTCGACCAGCGAGACCCTGATGGCGGCCACCTCGGCGGTTGCCCAGCGCATGTACCAGGAGGCCAGCGCCCAGTCGAGCGGTGACGGCGCCGGCGGCGGCGCGGCGGCGTCCGACGACGAGGTTGTCGACGCCGAGATCGTCGACGAAGGCGCGTGATGGGAGGCCCCGGGGGCTCGACGCGTCCTGACCCTCAGGGGGCCCGTCCCGCCGATGCGGGCACATCGGCGGGCCCCTCCCCTACCGACCTGCCGTCGAGCCCTTCCCCCTCTCCCGAAGGGAAGGCGGCGGGCGCCTCCTCGGCGTGGGACGACCTTCGGCAGGCCGTGGGCGCCGACCCCGTCGATGACGACGTCGTCGAGGGGGGAGAGACAGCCGACCCCGAGCTCATCGCAGAGGCCGAGCGGATCGCCGACGAGGCGCTCGCCGAGGCCCGGGCCGAGGAGGCCCGGGCCGACGGCGACGTGGGCGAGGTGGACGAGGAGGTCGAGCAGGCCGAGCAGGCCCTGCTCGACGACCTGGCCAAGCTGGCGGCCGAGCGCGACGACTACCTCGACCAGCTCCGACGGCTCACCGCTGACTTCGACAACTACCGCAAGCGCATCGTCAAGCAGCAGACCGAGCACCTCGAGCGGGCGGCTGAAGACCTCGTCGAGAAGCTCCTCTCGGTGCTCGACGTGTTCGACGCCGCCCTCGCCCACGGCGAGGGGTTCGAGCAGGTGCACGCCGCCCTCGTCGGGCTCCTGGAGAAGGAGGGGCTCGAGCGCATTGACCCGGCGGACAAGCCCTTCGATCCCAACGAGGCCGACGCCGTCGCCCACGAGGACGCCGACGAGGGGCCCATCGTGTCCGAGGTCTTGCGTCCCGGCTACCGGTGGAAGGGCCGGGTGCTGCGACCGGCGATGGTCAAGGTCCGAGGGTGATCGGAAGTGGCCGGGCCGCAGCGTGAGTGGTTCGAGAAGGACTACTACAAGGTTCTGGGCGTCCCCGAGGACGCCTCCGAGGACCAGCTGAGGCGCGCCTACCGGAAGCTGGCCAAGCAGCACCATCCCGATGCCCACCCGGGCAGCGAGGAGCGGTTCAAGGAGATCTCGGCCGCCTACGACGTGCTCTCCGACCCTGCTCGGCGCAAGGAGTACGACGAGGTACGCCGTCTCGGCCCCATGGCGGCCGCCGGTGGCCCGTTCCGTGGGGGCGGGGGCGCCCCCGGCGGAGGTCGCACGTTCACGTTTTCAGGCGACGACCTGGGTGGCCTGTTCGGCGACCTCCTCGGGCGGTTCCGCGGCGGTGGGGGAGCGCAGCGCCCTACCGCCGCACGGCGGGGCGACGACATCGAGGCGGAGCTGCACCTCTCCTTCCTCGACGCCGTCCACGGCGTGACCACCACCGTCAACGTGATCTCCGAGGCGCCCTGCAACACCTGTTCCGGCACGGGCGCGGCACCGGGCACGAGCCCCACCGTGTGCCCCCAGTGCAGCGGGCGCGGCGTGCTCGACGACAACCAGGGGTTCTTCTCCTTCAGCCGGCCCTGCCCCAGCTGCGGGGGCCGGGGGATGGTCGTGGAGACGCCGTGCCCCACCTGCCGCGGCACCGGGATGGAGCGCCGGCCCCGGCAGGTGAAGGTCCGCATCCCCCCGGGCGTCGACAATGACCAGCGGATCCGGCTCAAGGGCAGGGGCGGCGCGGCGGCCAACGGGGGCCAGCCGGGCGACCTCTATGTGACCGTCAAGGTCGCTCCCCATCCGCTCTTCAGCCGCCGCGGCCGCGATCTGCTCGTCACCGTCCCGGTCACCTTCGCCGAGGCGGCGCTGGGGGCGGAGATCAAAGTGCCCACCCTCGACGACCCGGTCACCCTCAAGATCCCGCCGGGCACCCGGTCGGGGCGCACCTTCCGTGTCCGCAACCGCGGCGTGCCGTCCTCGTCGGGGGCCGGCACCGGCGACCTCCTCGTCACCGTCGAGGTCGCCGTTCCGACCAACCTGTCCGCGGCCGAGCGGGAGGCGATCGAGGCGCTGGCCAGTGCCTCGACGCAGTCGCCCCGCACGCATCTGGGGGTGTGATGGAACCCTTCGCCGGCACCAGCAGTCCGGAGAGGAAAGCCGGCCGGAGGGCCGACGTCGACCGCGGCGTGTACGTGATCTCGGTCGCCGCCGAGCTGGCCGGTGTCCACCCGCAGACCCTCCGCATCTACGAGCGCCGGGGGTTGCTCGACCCCGCCCGCACCGGGGGCGGCAGCCGCCGCTACAGCCAGCGCGACATCGACCGGCTGCGCCGCATCCAGGAGCTCACCGAGTCGGGCCTCAATCTGGCAGGCGTGAAGCGGGTGATGGAGCTGGAGGAGGAGGTCGCCCGCCTGCAGGCCCAGATGAACCAGCTGGCGCGCGAAGCACGAGAGGCCATTGAGCGGACCCACCGCCAGTACAGGCGCGACCTCGTGCCGGTGAAGCAGTCGCCCGTGCCCTACCGCAAGGGCCGGCCCTAGCCTGTCGTCGCCTCCCCGTCGTTCGGGGGGCAGACCATGAGGCGGTACCCCTGGCCCGGCACCGCCTGCAGGAGCCGGGCCTTCGACGAGTCGGGCTCGATGCGCCGGGGGAGGTCGCTCATCAGGTCGCGGAGG
>DASZJY010000473.1:0-7703 GCA_035947635.1 Acidimicrobiales bacterium
GACCTTGAACTGCCGGCGGAAGGTGTCCTCCACCTGCTCGGCCTCGCCCGCCCGCATCAGGCCGGTGTCGACGAAGACGCAGGTGAGCTGGTCGCCCACCGCCTTGTGCACAAGGGCGGCGGCCACCGCCGAATCGACACCGCCCGACAGGCCGCAGATCACCTTGGCGTCACCCACCTGGACGCGGATCGACTCGACTGCCCGCTCGACGATCGACGTCATCGTCCAACGTGGCAGGCAGCCGCAGACGTCGTAGAGGAAGTGCTTGAGAATCTCCTGGCCCCTCGGGGTGTGGGCCACCTCGGGGTGGAACTGCACGCCGTAGACCCGGCGCTCGGGGTCTTCGAGGGCGGCCACCGGCACCGCGCCCGTGCGGGCCGTCACCCGGAAGCCGGGCGGGGCGGTGACGATGGAGTCGGCGTGGCTCATCCACACCTCTTGGGCCAGAGGCAAGTCGCCGAACAGGGGCGAGCCGGAGGTCACCTCGAGCGCGGTGCGGCCGTACTCGGCGACTTCGGTGCGGGCGACCAGCCCGCCCAGTTGCTGAGCCACCAGCTGGGCGCCATAGCAGATGCCCAGTACGGGGACACCGGTGTCGTAGATGCCAGGGTCGATCTCGGGGGCGCCTTCCACGTGCACCGACGCCGGGCCGCCGCTGAAGATGATGCCGGCCGGCCGGCGGGCCAGCATCTCCGGGATCGGCATGTCCCGGGGGACGATCTCGGAGTAAACGTGGGCCTCGCGCACCCGCCGGGCGATCAGCTGCGCGTACTGCGCCCCGAAATCGACGACGAGGACGGTGTCGAAGCCCTCGCCCGTTCTGGGCGCGTTCAGGGTCACCCGGTGACCCCTAGCGCGCCCAGTTCGGCGACCGCCGCGCCGGCGGCCGCGGATGCCACATCAGACGCCCATGCCGATGCCCTGCGACCGCTGGAGGGCCTTGCCCTCGGTCTGCAGGGCGGGGGCGACCATGACCTCGGCCTTTTGGAACTCCTTCACCGTCTCGTAGCCACAAGTGGCCATCGAGGCCCGCAGGGCGCCGAAGAGGTTGAGGCGCCCGTCGTTCTCGTGGGCCGGTCCCACGAGGATCTGCTCGAGGGTGCCCCTGATCGGAGTCCGCACCCGGGCGCCGCGTGGAAGCGTCGGGTGGAACGTGGCCATGCCCCAGTGGTAGCCCCGGCCGGGGGCCTCGACGGCGGAGGCGAGAGGCGAGCCCACCATCACCGCGTCGGCGCCGCAGGCGATGGCCTTGGCGATGTCGCCGCCCGTGCTCATGCCCCCGTCGGCGATGACCTGGACGTACACGCCGGTCTCGTCCAGGTGGCGCATGCGGGCGCCGGAGGCATCGGCAATGGCGGTGGCCTGGGGTACGCCGACGCCCAGGACGCCGCGCGTGGTGCAGGCGTGGCCGGGACCGACACCGACGAGCACGCCCACAGCACCCGTTCGCATCAGGTGGAGGGCGGCGTTGTACGACGCGCACCCGCCGACGATCACCGGCGTCTCCAACTCGCGGATGAAACGCTTGAGGTTGAGCGGCTCGGCGGTCTTCGACACGTGCTCGGCGGAGACGACGGTGCCCTGGATGACGAGGAGGTCGAGCTCGGACTGGAGGATGGCCTTGGCCAGCTTGTACGTGCGTTGGGGGGTGACCGACGCGCACGACACGACGCCGGCGTCGCGGATCTCGCGGATGCGCTGGCCGATCAGCTCTTCCTTGATCGGCTCGGAGTAGATCTCCTGCATGCGAAGGGTGGCCTTGTCGGCGTCGAGCCCGGAGATCTCCTCGAACAGGGGCTCGGGGTCTTCGTAGCGCGTCCACAGCCCCTCGAGGTTGAGGACGCCCACGCCGCCCAGGCGCCCGATCTCGATGGCGGTCGCGGGGCTCACCACGCCGTCCATGGCCGCCGCCATGAGAGGCAGCCCGAAGGTGAAGGCGTCGATCTCCCAGGAGATGTCGATGTCCTCAGGGTCGCGGGTGCGGCGGCTCGGCACGATGGCGATGTCGTCGAACCCATAGGCGCGGCGGCCCGACTTCCCGATTCCGATCTCGATCTCAGCCACTCGGCACCTCTCGCGCTTCTTGCTCTGGGGTGGGGGGGAAGATCTCCACGATACCCGGAGGGCCGGACCTATCCGGGTGACCCGTCGGGACCATCGATCCCCTACGGCGAGGTCCCCGTGACGAGGCAGAGCAGGCGGTGGAGGATGCGAGCGGTCACACCCCAGACGGTGTCGTGGCCCAGCTCGAAGAAGTACACCGGCCGATCGGCGACGGGACGGTCCCAACGCTCCTCCCGGTAGATGGCCGGGTCGAGAAGGCGGGCCAAGGAGACGTCGAAGACCTCCTCCACCTCGTCGGGGCCAGCCTCCAGTAGCGGGCGACCGGGCAGCACGCCTACGAACGGCGTGAGCACGAAGCCGGTGGTGGGCGTGACCACCCGGGGCAGACGCCCGACCACCGACACGCCCCCAGGGTCGAGCCCCACCTCTTCCTCGGCCTCCCGCAGAGCGGCGTCGAGCTCGCTCTCGCCCGGCGCCAGCACCCCGCCCGGGAACGCCACCTCCCCTCGGTGCGACGCAAGGCCGGCGGCCCGCCGGGTGAGGATGACCCGGGCAAGGCCCGACTCCTCGAAGAGGGGGATGAGCACGGCGGCCGGCCGCGCCCCCGTCGAGGCCATCGCCGGTTCGGGACCGACATCGGCCTTGGCCAGACGCCGGCGCACCACGACGAGGTCGACGGCACGCTCGGTGTCGACCAGCCCCGCCCACGGCGGCGGGCCGCCGGGACGGGCGTCCGGCGGGCGGGGGATGGTCTGACGCGGTCCGCTCAGGGCGGAGGGCCGGCGTCGACCCCAGCGGCCGCCGCCGCCTGCGCCTGTTCGACCAGCGACTCGAGCACCTCGCGCATGCCGCCCATCTTGAGGTTGCTCATCACCCGTCCCGGGGGCGTGTCGCCGCGCTCCCACTCCATCCAGGCTTCGAGCAGCTTGGCCGGCTCGGGCGGCGGGCGGGCTTCCACGGGTGTGAGCCTACGTCGGCCCGAGGGACGCGCAGGTAGGCTCGACCCGTGGGTCTCGAGGTGCGGGTGCAGCGGGCGCTGTGCATCGCCACCAAGTCGTGCATCAACGCCGCGCCCCGCACCTTCGCCCTCGATCCCACCCAGGTCGCCACCGTGGCTGACCCCGAGGGCGATGCCGAGGACGACGTGATCCGGGCCGCCGAGGCATGCCCGACCGGCGCCATCTCCGTCTTCCGCGAGGGCGTGCGCATCGCCTGACGAGATGCGGCCGGCGGCCGCCAGGAGCGGCGGCCGCCTTGGATGGTTGGTCAGAACGCTTCCGAGGCCGCCGCTGCTACTCCTTGTCGCGGCCCGACCAGCCGGCTCCCTTGGTAGGGCCGGCGAACCCCACCTCGCCCGGGTCGTCCGGGTCCAGCTGAGGCTCGTCGTCGTCCTCGGTCGAAGTGTCCTTCTCCTCTTCCGGCATGCTGGCTGCCCGCTTCACATGTCCGAGCGCCCTGGGGCGTCGTCCGCAGCCTTTGTGGGGCCCCCGGCACGTTGCTTCCTCTTCCCCTCCTTGTACCCGCTCGGCCGATGCCCTCGCGCTCCGCGCCGGAGCGCCCCGTCAGACGCTCCGTCGGCGCCGCCAACCTGTCCCGGCCGCCGCCGCGAGGACGAGGGCGGTGGACGTCACCGACCGACGGTGCCGGCCCACCCAGGCGGCGGCGCTCCGAAGATGGGCCTCCTCCCCGAACCGGCCGTGGGCGCCGGCGTCGACGCTCACCGGCTCCCAGAGGTTGGACGGTGGGGCACCTTCCGGCTCGTCCTCCGCCTGCTGGCCCTCGAAGCCGGTGCGCGCGAGGTACCGGTCGAGCAGCCCGGGAGCCACCTTGTTCGCCAGGAGCGTCGCCACCGTGCTCCCCCCCACCCAGTACTCCCGCCGGTTGGGATGCTCGGCGGCCCAGAGGACCGCACGGGCCGCCACCTCGGGCTGGTAGATCGGCGGCACGGGCTGAGGCCGTCCGGGCAGGCGCGAAAGCACCCAGTCGAACTGCGGCGTGTTGAGGCCTGGCAGATGGACGACCGTGAGCCGCACGGCGCTTCGCTCGTGGAGCAGCTCACAGCGCAGCGCCTCGCTGAAGCCCTGTATGGCGTGCTTGGCCCCACAGTACGCCGACTGAAGGGGGATACCCCGGTAGGCCAGGGCAGACCCGACCTGGACGATGACCCCTCGGTTCCGGGGCACCATTCGACGCAGCGCCGCATGCGTCCCATGGACGGCGCCGAGATAGGTGACCTCCGTCACCCGGCGGTACTCGTCGTCTGAGATCTCGGTGAAGGGCGCGAAGACCGACGTCATGGCGTTGTTCACCCAGACGTCGATGGGACCGAGCTGGTCTTCGACGGTGGTGGCGGCGGCGTCCACCGCGGCGGCGTCCGCCACGTCGGTGGGTACGACGGTAGCTCTCCGGCCACGTTCAGCCACCTCCTTGGCGGCAGCGTCGAGGCCCGTCCTCCCCCGTGCCAGCAGGCCCATGTCGTAGCCAGCTGCTGCTAGGGCTCGGGCCGTCGCCCGGCCGACACCCGCCGACGCACCAGTGACCACTGCCACGTTGCTCATGACGCCCTCTTACCCAGAGGGTGACGTCTGCCGCGCCGGAGCCAGCTCACGGGAGCTACGTCGGCAGTCGTCGCGACCATCGGAGGACGGCGTAGCGAGCGAGGCGCCACGACCAGAGACCCGCTGGTCCCCACCTGGCGCGTCGAATGGCGGCGTTCAGCACGTAGAGGCTCCTGGCCGCCTCCGCATGCGACCAGCAGCGGCACGTTGCCCAGGCCGTCACCGGTCAGAGGGTCGGCCTCTTCGGGCAGCAGCCGGGAGAAGCGCCTCGAGAGCCTCACGGCTGCCGCCAAGGCCCCGCAGCGTGCGCTCGTCGGTCAGGCGCTCCGCCGGCTCCAGCCGTCGCGGACGGTTGGGCCTCTCGGACGCAGGGTCGAGTACCTCGAGTCGGCGTCGATCTCGATCCATGACGTTCTGCGTCGGGAGGGTACCGATGTGCCCTTCTACGCCTTCGGCCACAGCCATGGCGCCCAGCACCTCCCACTCGATTTCGGGCCGCGGGCGCGGCAGTACATCAACACCGGAACGTGGTCGTCGATCGTCGATCCACGCAACGACACCCTCCGCAGCATCCACCCGACTTCTTACACATCGTCCCGTCACGGAACGGGACCCCGCCGGCCGCCGGGCTCCTGGCCTGGAACAACGCCAACCTCGGCGTCGAGACCCTGCGGGCCCAGGCCTGAGGCGACCTCGGTGCCCGAGGCGAACCGGATCACGAGGTCGGCCAGCTCCTTCGACTCCGTGTAGACGATGGTGTGCGCCGAGTCGGCGAGCGTGACCGTGACCGTGTCTGCGATCTGCGAGGCCATCCGGTCGAGCCAGGCTTGCGGCGCCACGCGGTCGCGAGCACCGCGGACGAGCAGCGTCGGGCATCTCACCTCGGAGAGCTTCGCTTCGATCGGGTCGGCGAACGATCTCCGGACCACGTCGATCATCCGTCTCGGGCCGAGGCTGGCGAACTCGGCGACCGTCAGCAGGTTGAACGAGAGCGGCTCGTGGACGGCGGTGGCCATCCACCGCGTCCAGACCCCGAAGACTCCTGCTGCGTGCGGATCTCCGGTCGGCCCCACCAGCACCGCCCGCTCCACGAGCGACGGATGGCGCCGTGCGAGCTCCACGACGACCTCGGCCCCGATGGAGTGACCGACCACGGTTGTCGTCGGAACGCCCCATTCCACGATCGCCGCCGCGACCGCGTCGGCCTGAGTGGCCAGATCCGGAGTTCCCTTCACTCGGTCACGAGGGCCGTATCCAGGCAGAGCGGGAACCAGCACCCGGGTGGAGCGTGCAAGCTCGCGAACCATCGGCAGCAGGTAACGGCTCGAGATGATGCCGTGGACGAGCACGACAGGAGAAGGGTCGCCTGTCGACGCTCCGACGCCAGGATGTGCGTCCACGGCTCATCTCGTACCCGTTACGGCAGGCACGTCGCCAACGCGACGCGTTGAGCGCCGCGCACCCGTTGCGACGAACGACAGGATCCTTGCCGTGGCGTGACCGTCTGACGGCGTGGGTGCCGCAGTCGGTCGTCGACGACCCAACCTCATGGTCCAGCACCCCACATGACCAGCTGGTCCCGAGGTCACGACCGTGTTGGGGTCATGCTTCGCTCCGCGCGCTTGACGAGAGGCGGAGAAACCGAGAGCCGACGAAGAGCAGAGCGGCGCGATCACGCCCGACTGGGCGCCGCCTTTGACGAGCACAGCTACCCCTGGATGACCTCGTGAATCTCGTCTGCGGCCAGACCGTGCGCCTCGCGGTGGCAGGCGATGGCTGACGCGGCATCGGGCGCTTCGACAAGGCAGAACACCTTGCCGCCCGCCTCGTCGAGCCAATAGTTGACGTAGTTGACACCGAACCTTTCCTGCACCCGCAGTTCCGCCATGTGGGCGTCGGCGACGTCCTTGGCAGTAGCGCCTTCGGGAAGCTTGTGGTGCACGTCCATGAACAGGGCCATCGGCTCTCTCCTTGTCGAGGCGGTCCATCGTGTGCGTTCACTCTGCGCCGACGTCACCGCGGGACGCATCGGCCGTTTGGCCTATCGATCCGCCTCGGTCAACCCGTGCTCGGCCGCGAACAGGGCGGCTCCGGCACGACTGGTCACCCCGACCTTCGTGTAGATGTGGGCCACGTGGTGCTGCACCGTCTTGGCTGAGATGCCGAGGGCTCGAGCCACGTCCTTGCTGGTGTCACCACGAGCGACGAGCCGAAGCACTTCGACTTCACGATCGCTGAGCCCGGCAGGCCATGCTCCGGGCAGTCGAGGGGGTGCGGCTTCGGCGGCCTCCAACACGTTGCGGACGGCACTCAGGTCGAGCGCGCCGCGGCCTGCCTCCTCAGTGAGCAGCTTGGCCGCCGTGTCGACGCCGAAAGCGGGCCGGTGGGGGCGAGCTGTCCCGCAACGCGCAGAAGATGTCGCAGACCGTCAACAGGCGGGCGGGCCGTCCCAGCTGCGCGGATTTCAGCGCCTTCGGGTACCCCGAGCCGTCGCATCGCTCGTGCACGGCTCCCGCCAGCGCGGCGACCGATGAGAGCACCGGGCTGCGAGCCAGCAACCTCTCGGTCTGGTAGGCGTGCAAACGGACCTGCTCGTACTCGGCGTCGTTCAAGCGCCCAGGCTTGTCCCAGATCGCGTTCGCGACCGCCACCCGGCCGAGGTCATGGAGCCAGCCAGCCACGCGCAGCTGCTCGACTCCCCACTGCTCGAACCCTACCGCCTGGCCCGAAGCGGCGGCGAGGACACCGACACTGTAGGAGTGCGTCGCCGTCCAGACCGACTTGAGGTCGACAGCTCGCGCGAAGGCCTCGGCGTACCGCGCGACGAGCGCAGGGCTCACCTGGCAGTGCGGTTCGGGCTCGCCGTGGAGGTAGAGCTCCCACACCGACGCGCTCCCGAGGCCGTCGAGCAGCCCGGCGGCGTGGGCGCAGAACGTGGAGACGAGGCTGGGATCGAAGCGACGTCCGGACCGCCGACGGGCCGTATCGAGAGCGACGTCGAGCCCGTAGCGGCTGAATGCGATCTCGAGAACGTCGGCGACGATCACCACCCGGGCGAGGAGCGCGCTCTCGTCAGCCTCC
>DASZJY010000474.1:0-1892 GCA_035947635.1 Acidimicrobiales bacterium
GGCGGCGCCCCGGCCGACGTCATCAGGTTCCGGGGGCCCAACGGCGAGCTGCAGGCCGCCTACGCCGAACCCGGCCGCACCAAGGCGGCGCTGCTCGTGATCCACGAGAACCGGGGGCTCACCCCGCATTTTCACGACCTCGTTCGGCGTCTCTCGCGTGAGGGGTTCGCCGCCATGTGCGTCGACCTGCTGTCGGCCCAGGGAGGCACCGCCGCCCTGACCGACCCGGCGGCGGCGCCGACCGCCCTGTCGGAGGCTCCCGACGACCAGTTGCTGGAAGACCTGCGGGCCGGGATCGACGAGCTCCAGCGCCGCGTCCCGGGCGTGAAGGTCGGCGCCGTCGGCTTCTGCTTCGGCGGGGGGATCACGTGGAACCTGCTCCAGGCCGGGGAGGCCCGCCTCGCCGCCGCCGCCCCCTTCTACGGTCCCGTCCCCGAGAATCCCGACTTCCGCAGGGCCAAGGCCGCCGTGCTCGCGGTGTACGGAGAGCTCGACGCCCGCGTCAACCAGACCCGGGAACGTGCCAAGGCCGCCCTCGAGGCGGCCGGCCTTCCCCACGAGATCCGCACCTTCGCCGGTGCCGATCACGCCTTCTTCAACGACACCGGCCCCCGCCACAACCCGCAGGCGGCGAGCGAGGCGTACCAGCTCCTCCTGCAGTGGTTCAACCGGTACCTCGTGTGACGAACGCGATGTCGGACACCAAGAAGGTCGTCATGATCATCCTGGGAGCGGTGATCGCGGGCTTCGTCGTCTTCGCGATCTGGTTCTGGGCCAACTACCGCTTCTGACCAAGAGGAGGGGGGAAGGCGTGAGCACTGTCTCGCGCGGTTTCCACGGAAAGCGACGGCGGAGCCCCGAGGGACGGGTGCCGCCCGGCCAGTACCTCGTCGACGACTTTCCTGTCCTGTCCGCCGGGCCGACCCCGGAGACGCCCACCGACGAGTGGACGTTCAGCATCACCGGAAGCGTGGACGAACCCAGGCGCTGGAGCTGGGAGGAGTTCCTCGCCCTTCCCTCCGAGACGATCACGACCGACATCCACTGCGTCACCCGGTGGTCGAAGCTCGACACGGTGTGGGAGGGGGTCTCGGTCGACACCCTTCTGGCCGAGGTCGAGACCTCGGCGGAGTACGTGGTCGCCCACTGCGACGGCGGCTACACCACCAACCTCCCGCTCGACGACGTCCTCGACGCCAAGGCGTGGGTCGCGTACGCGTACGACGGCGAGCCCCTCGAGCCCGAGCACGGGGGGCCGGCGCGGCTACTCGTACCGCACCTCTACCTGTGGAAGAGCGCCAAGTGGGTACGGGAGCTACGTCTGGTGGACGAGGACGAGCCCGGTTTCTGGGAGAGCCTGGGGTACCACGAGCGCGGTGACCCCTGGCGGGAGGAGCGGTACTGGGGCGACTGAGCTGGCAGCCGGCGGTCGTGGCCGGCGCGTGGCTCGAGACCCCTCGAGCCCGCACGCTGCAGCTCGACGTGCCCGACTGGCCCGGGCACCGGCCCGGCCAGCACCTCGACGTCCGCCTCACCGCCGAGGACGGCTACCAGGCAGTTCGCAGCTACTCGATCGCCTCCGCTCCCGAGGAGGACGGCCTGCGGCTGACCGTCGAGCGCATCGAGGACGGCGAGGTCTCCCCGTACCTCGTCGACGAGCTGCGCGCCGGCGACCGCTTCGAGGTGCGGGGCCCCATCGGCGGGTACTTCGTCTGGCACGCCGGCCTCCAAGGGGCGCTGCTCCTCGTCGCCGGCGGGTCGGGCATCGTGCCGCTGGCGGCCATGCTCCGCCACCGCGTCGCCACCGGGAGCGATGTGCCCGTCCGCCTCATCTACTCGTCGCGCTCGCTCGACGACGTCATCTTCCGGGAGGACCTTGCCCGGCTCGGAGC
>DASZJY010000475.1:0-4438 GCA_035947635.1 Acidimicrobiales bacterium
GCCGACGCGCTGGGCAGCGGCGGGCTCGAGGTCGAACGGGGCGCCTACGGGCTGCAGACCGCGGTCGCCGGGCGCGCCGGCGGGGACGGCCCGGCGGTCGCCGTGCTCTGCGAGTACGACGCCCTGCCCGGCATCGGCCACGGCTGCGGCCACAACGTCATCGCCGCCGCCGGGCTCGGGGCGGGGCTGGCCGCTGCCGCAGTGGCGGCCGAGACGGGTGGGCGCCTCGTCGTTTTGGGGACGCCCGCCGAGGAAGGCGGTGGCGGCAAGGCGATCATGGCCGACCACGGTGCCTTCGAGGGCCTCGACGCGGCGATGATGGTCCATCCCGCCGGGCTCGACCTGACCGAGCCGAACGTCATCGCGGTCGCCAGCCTCCGTGTCGAGTACTACGGCCGGGGTGCCCACGCCGCCGCCAACCCCGAGCACGGGCGCAACGCCCTCGACGCCGCCGTCCTCGGCTACAACGCAGTGGCCGCCCTGCGCCAGCACATCGCCTCCACCGAGAGGGTGCACGGCGTCTTCCTCGAGGCCGGGGAGAAGCCCAACATCGTTCCCGACCACACGGTGACCGAGTGGTACGTGCGGTCGGACACCCTCGCCACGCTTCAGCCCCTCAAGGAGCGCGTCCGGGCGTGCCTGGAGGCGGGAGCGTCGGCGGCCGGTTGCCGGATGACCTGGGAGCCGGTGGCGCCCGAGTACTCCGACCTCCGCACCAACCGACCCCTCGTGGAGCTGTACCGAGCCAACAGCGCCGCTCTCGGGCGCACCGTCGACGACCCCACCCCCGAGCGGCGGGTGACGGCGAGCACGGACATGGGCAACGTCAGCCACCTGGTGCCCTCCATCCATCCGATGGTCGCCGCCTCGCCCCCCGAGGTGTCGCTGCACTCCGAGGAGTTCGCCGCCTGGGCGGTGTCCGACGCCGGCGACCGGGCCGCCCTCGACGGGGCCAAGGCCATGGCCATGACGGTCGTCGACCTGTGGCTGCGGCCCGGTGCCCTTGCCGAGGTCCGCGCCGCGTTCGGCGCCGCCCCCTAGTCTCTCGACGCCATGCATCCCTACGTCGCCGAGGAGTGGACGGCCGAGGAGGCCGACGTCCTCCGGCGGTACGTCACCAACCTCGACGGCCCGGTGTTCGCGCTCGTCAACCTGCCCGAGGTGGTGAAGGGCGCCCTGTTCGCCCGCTACTCCCGGTCGCCCAAGAGCCTCCGGCGCCTCTTCCTCGACGAGTTCGTGGGCGAGCTGGACACCGGCGGCGACGCCGGCGTCGACGCCACCGTCGGCCTGCGGCGCGCCGAGGAGCTCTACGACCGGGTGTTCTACGAGTACGGCGACGACTCGGTGGCCCAGCTGGGCGGCGTGCATCTGGCCTGCGAGCAGGCGTCGAACCTGCTCACCAAGGTCCTCGAGTGGGGCCGGCTCATGGCGTACCTCGAGCAGTCGACGCGCTACGTCGCCTACGACACCCGCCTGGGCGGCCGCTACCGCTACCACCGCGACCCGGCCGTGCTCGCCTCGCCGCTCGGCACGCGGTACGTCGCTGACCTCGACCGGCTCTTCGACACCTACGCCGAGCTGGTCCCCGTGTGCCAGGACCACTTCCGGCGGCTCCATCCCAAGGACCCCGGCGACTCCGATTTCGTGCACCGGCAGTCGATCCGGGCCAAGGCCTTCGACACCCTGCGAGGGCTGCTCCCCGCCGCGGCGCTGTCCAACGTGGGCATCTACGGGACCGGCCAGGCCTACGAGGCGCTGCTCTTACGCATGCGGGCCTCCCTCCTGCCCGAGGCCCGGACGTACGCCGAGCTCATGCTCACCGAGCTGCGCAAGGTGATCCCGTCGTTCCTGACCAGGGTCGACCGCCCTGACCGAGGCGGCGCCTGGTCGCGCTACCTGGAGGAGACCTCGGAGGAGACCGCCCGGGTGGCCGCTTCGCTGTTCAGCGGCGTCGTCCCGGAACCCCGCCCGGCAGTGACCCTTGTCGACTTCGACCCCGACGCTGAGCACAAGCTGCTGGCGGCAATGCTTTACCCCCACGTCGATCTCCCCGACGACCAGCTGCTCGACCGGGTGCGGTCGCTGTCGGTAGCCGAGCGGGAAGCGGTGGTGAGGGCGTACGTGGGCGAGCGCGCCAACCGCCGCCACAAGCCCGGTCGCGGCCTCGAGCGGGTGAGCTACCGCTTCGACGTGCTCTCCGACTACGGGGCCTTCCGCGACCTGCAGCGCCACCGCATGCTCACGATCCAGTGGCAGCCCCTCGGGACGTCGCACGGCTACGTGCTGCCCCCCGAGGTCGTCGACGCCGGCGGCGGTGCCCACTTCGAGGAGGCGATGGAGCGCTCAGCCGCCCTCCACGAAGCCCTCGTCGCCGACTTCCCCGCCCAGGCCCCCTACGCCGTGGCGCTGGCGTACCGCATCCGATACTCGATCGAGATGAACGCCCGCGAGGCCATGCACCTCATCGAGCTGCGGTCGGGGCCGGCCGGACACCCGTCGTACCGCCACGTCGCCCAGCAGATGCACCGCCTCATCGTCGAGCAGGCCGGGCACCGGCTGGTCGGAGCCATGATGAGCTTCGTCGACCACGGCCCCACCGGCCTCGAGCGCCTCGCCGGAGAGCGCCGCGCCGACGCCCGCCGGAAAACGGCCGGTGGTGGGGAAGGGGCCCCCGCCGCTTCGGAGGAGGGCGGGGTTGGGGTCCCCGCCCGGGGCGGCGAAGCCGCCAGGAGCGCGCCCGTCACGTGAGCTGGGAGGCCCAACCCTCAACGAAAGGTCGAGAGCGAATCTTCGGCCCCCCTGACCAGCGGCGATCCGCGAAGTGGCTGGTCAGAGCCATTGTCGGACGCCCTTTCGCCGCTTGACAGTGCCGGGCCGACTTAGCATGCTCACCGGGTCCGAGACGCCCAGACCCCTGGTCGTGGGCCTCGGCGCCAGTCCCGGGCGGCGGGCGTCGAGGGGGCGGTTGAAGGGCAGCACGGGATTCGGGGGACCAAGTAGAGAACGTTCCAATAACCTCCCTCGCCGGTCGAAGGCGGCCGGTGGGGGCAGGCCACCGAACGGTACCAACGGTCCCCTGGATTCCGGGCTCGCGTGCGCACACGGACGCCCCTCGGATAGGACCCCTCGGTCGTCTATGCTCCCCGCCCCGGACGCCGAAGGACTCAGCGCATGGCTGACGAAGAGGACTCAACCCTCGACGAGCTCGAGGAACCCGAAGAGCTCGACGACGACGTCGAGGACCTCGACGACGAAGACGTCCTGGAGGACGACGCCGAGCTGGTCGACCCCCTCGATGACACGCTCGTCGATGACGACGCCGTCGTCGTCGTCGACGAGGAGGAAGCGGAGGAGGACAAGCCCGTCGTCGCCGTCGACGAGGAGGACGAGGACGAGGACGAGGACGAGGACGTCGACCCCGACGACGTGGAGGCCGGGCTCGACGTCATCCTCAAGGACCGCCTCGTGGTCCCCGAGGACGACGACGAGGAAGAGGAGGTACCCGACCCCGAGGAGCGGGTCGACGGGAACACCCGAGCCCTGGCCAAGCGTCCGGGGGAGTTCACGTGCCAGTCGTGCTTCCTCGTGAAGCACCCGAGCCAGCTGGCCGACGGCAAGCGGATGTTCTGCCGTGACTGCGTCTGACCCCGGCTCGCGTCCCGCCTCGGAGCCGCAGGCCCCCCTCGACCGGCTGCTCGACCTCGCCCTGTACGCGCCGGTGGGGCTGGCCCTTGCCGCCCGCGACCTACTGCCCGAGTTGGCCGAGCGAGGCCGGCGCCAGCTCGACGCTCGTTTCGCCGCCGCCCGCCTGGTCGGGCGCCTGGCGGTGAAGGAGGGCACCCGCCAGGCCGACCTCGCCCTGCGGCGCCTCACCGATCAGGCCCAGGCGGTGGTAAGCGGGGCCCGGTCCGCCCGCGCCGGCCGGCCACCGTCGCACGAGGCGACCGATGCCGGCGGCGAGGGTGCGCCCGCCTCCGGATCCGTCCACGAGCCGGTCCCCGCCGCTCCGCCCGAGGTCCCCGTCGAAGACGGCGCGCCGGCTCTCGATCCGGCCGGGCTGTCGATCCCGGGCTACGACACCCTCTCCGCGTCGCAGGTGGTCCAGCGCCTGCCCGGTCTGTCCGCCGAGGAGCTCGAGGCGGTGCGCGCCTACGAGCTGGCCGGCCGGGCCCGCAAGACCATCCTGCACAAGGTGGCGCAGCTCAGGGCGGCGTCGTGAGTGCCAGCATCGAGGTCAGGGGCGCGCCCTGATGGAGGCGGCTCGGCCGGCCACCGCCTCCGACCTCCCCCGACTGGCCGAGCTGGCACGCGCCGCCATCGCCGAGCTGGGGCCCATGCGGGGGGGCGGGGTGTGGCGCGCCCGCGAGGCCCGAGCCGAGCCGATCGAGGCGGGCCTGGAGGCGCTGCTCGACGACCCCGACGGCCGTCTCCTGGCGGG
>DASZJY010000476.1:0-4496 GCA_035947635.1 Acidimicrobiales bacterium
GCGCGTCCCGGCCCCAGCAGATGAACCTGGCCCGCGACGTCGTCGAGCGCGCGCGGCCTCATACGAGCCGCGAGGGGCGCGTACTCGACGAAGCGATCTTCGAGGGCGGAGTCGAACAGGTCCATCGCACTCATGCTCGCGCCGCGCTCGGCCGTGGGGAGCCGCGGCCCACGCCGGCTTGAACTCGCTCTCAGAATTCCGGTCCGCTTAGTTCACGTCGGGCGCGCGCCTTGGGGGTTTTCGGGTCAGCGCGGGGCCGTGCTCCGGATGTGAAGCGCCGCGAGCTGCTCCGCATCGACCCGAAACCCCCAAGGCGCGGGGCCGAGCGCCACGTCCGCGACTGCAGGGCCTGCCAGGCCGAGGTGAGCGAGCACCGCGAGGTCGTCGCCTACCTGGCCCCCACCCCGACCGGGGCACCCGAAGGGCTCTGGGACCGCATCGCCGGCTCGCTCGAGGAGACTCCGCCGCCCCTGCAGATGCCCCCCGCACCGGTCGTGCCCATCGAACGGGCCCGCCGGCGGCGTCCGATGCTGTCGGGTCTCGCTGCCGCCGCGGCGGCGGTGGCGGCGATTGCCGTCATCGGCGTCGTCGGCGTGAACGTCGTCGACGACGAGCGCTCCGGGCGCGAGGTCGCGGTACAGGCCCCGGCCGCCGAGCTCGACCGCACCGTGAGGGCGGCGGTGGCCGACCCGAGGGCCCGGCGCATCGAGCTGGTGTCGGCCGACAAGGAGCTGCGGGCCGACACCGTCGTCCTCCCCGACGGGACCGGGTACCTCGTGTCGTCCAACCTTCCGGAGCTGGGAGCCGGGCGCACCTACCAGCTGTGGGCGCTGGTGGGCACCAGCAAGATCTCGGTGGGCGTCCTTGGCACCAAGCCCGGCCCGGCCGGCTTCAAGGCGGCGGCCGACGCCTGGGGGTTCGCCATCACCGAGGAGCGGGCCGGCGGTGTCGTGGCGTCGGAGAACGACCCGGTGGTGGTCGGTCGCCGCGCATAGCTGTGGCTACCGGCTGCGCTGGAGGTCGCGCAGGACGCGGTAGCCGATGAAGCGGGCACCCGCCCGCTCGGCCAGGGACCGCAGAGTCGAGTGGCCGGTCACCAGGTCGTGGTCGTCGACGCGCGCCGCCCAGTCGGGGGCGAAAGCCCGCAGCTCGGCGCTGTCGATGGCCGGATGCACCCGTAGCTCGGTCACCCCGGGGCCCAAGTCGACGAGGGCCCGCTCGATGGCCCGCCGGCTGCCCACCTCCTGTGCCCGCACGACGTGGTCGGGCGACAACACGCCCTCCTCGGCGGCGAGGGCGCGGAACGGGAAGCCGACCGACCGCTCGGCCGAGGTGGGCCCCAGCCGGACCGGGAGGCCGAACTCGATCGCCAGCTCCAGGTAGACGTCGAAGAACTCGGGGCGCAGCTCGAGAGCGGCCATGTGGGAGTCGAGGTGGCTCACGTCGAACCCCCAGTAGATCGCCCGCTCCACCTGCGCCCTGCACTCCCGCCGCACCTCGTCGAGGTCGGCATGGTCCCACAGGTCCTGCAGCGTGCGCGGGAACCCACCGTCGCCGTCGAGGAGCGACGGTGCCTGTGTGATGGGTGCCCACCGGAAGAGGTCGTGCTCGGCGTTGAGCGTGAGGTGCACGCCCACGTCCTCTCCCCGGTAGCGGGCCGCCGCGTCGCGCGCCCACGGGCAGGGAACCATGAGGCTCGCGCTGGTGGCCACGCCGTCGCGCAGCGCCTCGTAGACGCCGATGTTGGCGGCATGGCAGGACCCGAGGTCGTCGCAGTTGACGATCAGCAGGCGGGTCTGGGGCGGGTAGCCGAGCCTCTCGGCGACCGACGTCACACCCGAACGCTAACCCCCGTTCGGTGGAGCGCTCGTCGCCGACCGCCGGGTGAAGCCCCGCCGGGCCTAGGCTCGACCCGTGCGGTCGGTCCGCTGCACCCCCGCCGTCCTCGTCGTCCCCGCCGCCGTGCTGGCCGGCCACTGGCTCGGCTACGTGCTCGTCGGGAGCGGTCACGGGGGCTCCCATGCCCTCCACCACGGGTACCTGCCGGCGGTCGCCCTGGTGGCGTTGCCGCCGTCGGTGGCCGCCGTCTTGTTGGCGGTAGTGGGCTCGGGCGCACGGGGCGGCGACCGTCGGGACGGCGCCACGCCGGTGGCGTTCCTCGTCGGGGCGCAGTGGACGTTGTTCGTCGGCCAGGAGCTGGTCGAGCACGCCCTCGCCGGTGACGCCCTCGGGGTCGTCGCGTCACCGGCGCTGTGGCTCGGCCTGGCCGCCCAAGTGGTGGTCGCCGCCGCCGCCGGCGTTGTGCTGGGCGCCGCCTCGTGGGCCGGCGCCCGCGCCGTCGCCCTGCTCGGTGGTGTCCCTCGGTGGCTGCCGTCCGACCGGGGGTGGCCGACGGTGCCCGTGCGCCCGCCGCTGACCGGGGCTCTGCTGCCCCCCGCCAGCTCGCGAGGTCCTCCCCGCCGGCGCGTCTGAGACGTCCGTTCCGACGACAGGGAGACGATGATGCAGTTTCGACGAGCGCGCCTGGCGGCGCGCCTTGCCCTTGCCGCCGTGCTGGCCGTCGGATTGGCCGGCTGCGGGGGCGACGACGAGGAGACCACCGTGACCACGCTCTCGGAGGCGCCGTCGAGCGCGCCGACGACGCCCACCACGCTGGCGGCCCGCCTGGTTGAGGTCGTGGTCCGGGGGGGCTCGGTGCAGGGCGGTGGGCGCCAGGAGGTGCCCCTCAACGAGCGGGTGAGGGTCCGCGTGACGAGTGACGTGGAGGAGGAGGTGCACGTCCACGGCTACAACCACCGGTTCCAGGTGGGCCCCACCGGCCCGGCGGAGATCACCTTCGTCGCCAACCTTCCCGGGGTGTTCGAGGTCGAGCTGGAGAAGTCGCAAAAGCGCCTGCTGAGCCTCGAGGTCAAGCCGTGACGAGGGCCCGGCGACGGGCGGCCCTCGCCGGTGCCCTGGCGGCCACCACGCTCGCCACTGCCGCGCCGGCGGGAGCCCACGGCCTGGGCGGGCGGTCGGACCTCCCCCTCCCCGTGTGGATGTTCGCCTACGGCGCCGCCGGCGCCCTCGTCGTGTCGTTCGCCGCCCTGGCCGTGCTCTGGCCCACCGCCCGCCTCGAGGGCGGGAGGATCGGGGTGCTCGTGCCCCCGGCGTCGCCTCGGGCCACGGACGTGCTGGCCGCCATCGGTCGGATCGTAGGTGTCGCCGTGTTCGCGGTGGTGCTGGCGGCGGCCTTGTTCGGCGAGCCCGACGCCACCGCCAACATCGCGCCGGTTGCCGTCTACGTCGTGTCCTGGGTCGGCATGATCCTCGTGAGCGCCCTGGTCGGCGACGGGTGGCGGGTGCTGAACCCGTTCGACACCCTGGGCGCGGCGGTGGAGCGGCTACGGCGACCAACGGCGGCCGTCGGCGAGGAGGACGAGGCGGCGTCGCCGGCGGTCGACCGGGGCTACTGGCCGGCCGCCGTGGGGCTGTTCGCCTTTGTCTGGCTCGAGATCGTGTACCCCGACCGGGCCGAGCCCCGGATGCTCGGCCTGGCCATCACCGTTTACACGATCATCGTGCTCGCCGCGGTGGCGCGCCGGGGCCGGCACTGGCTCCGGCGGGGGGAGGCCTTCACCGCCTTCTTCGGCGTGATCGCCCACATGGCCCCCCTCTACGCCGACGACGAGGGGCGCGTCCGCCTCCGACCGCCGCTCGTGGGCCTGGCGACCCTCGAGCGTCGCCCTGGCCTGGAGGCGCTGGTGCTCGTGGGGCTCGGCTCCACGACGTTCGACGGCATCTCCCGCACCCGGTTCTGGACCGATCTCACCGACGGCTTCGCGAAGTGGCCGCTCACGGTCGTCTCGACCTTGGGCCTCGTGTGGGGGGTCGGCCTGGTGGCGATCGCCTACTTCGGCGCCATGCGAGCGATGGGCGCGCGGCAGGACCGTGATCCCGACGAGCTGGCCGGTGCGTTCGTGCACTCGCTGGTGCCGATCGCGGTGGCCTATGCCGTCGCCCACTACTTCTCGCTCCTGGTCTTCGAGGGCCAGACGGCGCTGGCCCTGGCCTCTGACCCCTTCGGTCGCGGCTGGGACCTCTTCGGCACCGCCCGGTGGACCGTCGACTACCGGGCGGTGTCGACGACGACCATCGCCTACGTGCAGGCAGCCGCCATCGTCGCCGGCCACGTGGCCGGCGTGGTGCTCGCCCATGACCGGGCCATCGCCCTCTTCGGCAAGGAGCAGGCGAGCCGGTCTCAGTACCCTCTTCTCGCCGCCATGGTGGCCTTCACCGTGGGTGGCTTGGCCCTCCTCCTGGGAACGTGAACGCCATGACCTCGATCGTCGCCCATGGGGGCACCGCTGGCCTGGCCGCCGAGATCTTCCTGCTCTCGCTGCCCGTTCTCGGGTTCCACCACCACAGCGCCCCGAACCCGAGAACGGGCAGCGAGAGCAGGAAGATCTCGGCGGCCAGGCCAGCGGTGCCCCCATGGGCGACGATCGAGGTCATGG
>DASZJY010000477.1:0-2366 GCA_035947635.1 Acidimicrobiales bacterium
CCGACACGACCAGGTCGGGCGCGGGTCCCACGATGTCGCCGACAGCGTCGACGTGGCCCTGGACCAGATGGCCCCCCAGACGGTCGGTCGGGCGCACCGGCCGCTCGAGGTTCACGGGGTCACCGACGCCGAGACGTCCGAGGGTCGTGCGGGAGAGGGTCTCGTCCACCACGTCAGCCGCCCACCACCCCTCGCCGTGATCAACGACGGTGAGGCAGCAGCCGTCCACCGCGATGGAGCCGCCGACGGTCGCGTCGGTCACCACCAGATCGGCGGCGAACGTGTACCGCCGGCCGTCGCGCGCCGCCAGGTGGCCGAGCTCCTCGACGATGCCCGTGAACACGTCAGTCGGTGCCCGCCGGCGCCAGCTCCACCCTGAGGTCGTCCCCCAGGCGCTCGACGCCGATGATCCTGCCGCGCCACGCCTCGGCGATGGTGGCGACTCCCTCGCCCGCCAGGATGGGCCGGCCGTCGGCACCGCCGAGCAGGGCCGGAGCCAGATAGAGCACGTACCGGTCGACCAGGCCGGCGCGGTGGAAGGCGCCGGCCACGCTGGGACCACCCTCGACGAGGGCCTGGACGACACCCTGGCGCCCGAGCTCGTCGAGCACGTCGCCCAGGTCGCCGTCCAGCTCGAGGGCGGGGTGCACACGAGCGTGGGCAGGTGCCCGGCCCAGGACGACGCGCAGCGGCTGGCGGCCATCGTGGTCGTGGCCGTGGAGGCGCACGGTGAGTCGGGGGTCGTCGGCCAGCACGGTGCCGGCACCGACGACGACGGCGTCGCTTTCCGCCCGCAGGCGGTGGGCGTCGGCTCTGGCCTCCGGCCCCGTGATCCAGCGGCTGCTCCCGTCGGGGGCGGCGGTGCGGCCGTCGAGCGTGGCGGCCAGCTTCAGCACGACCCACGGCCGCCCGGTGCGGCGGTGCTTGAGGTAGGGGGCGAGCTGGGCCCGGGCCGCGTCGGCGCCCACGCCGACCTCCACCTCGACGCCCGCCTGGCGCAGGGCGCGGATGCCCGAGCCGTTCACCTCGGGATCGGGGTCCTCGATGGCCACCACCACCCGGCGGACGCCGGCGGCGAGGATGGCGTCGACGCAGGGTGGCGTGCGCCCCTGGTGCGAGCAGGGCTCGAGGGTGGTGACGAGGGTGGCGTCGCGCGCCACCGCCCCGGCCGCCTCCAGGGCCACCTGCTCGGCGTGCGGGCCGCCCGGTGGCCGGGTCGCCCCCTCGAACCCGCCCGGCTCGACCACACAGCCAACCCACGGGTTGGGCGAGGTGATCGTGCGGACGGAGGCGGCCAGCTCCAGAGCCCGGGCCATGGCCGCCGCCTCGACGGGGTCGACGGCGGTGCGGGTCATGAGGGATGGGTGGTCGGGCGGTCGGCGAGGAGGGCGAGGGCATGGGGCAGGACGTCGAGCACGGCCTCGAGCGACTCGACCGCGCCCGACGTGGAGCCCGGCGTGTTGAGGACGATGCAGCGGCCGACGATGCCGGCGATGCCCCGCGACAGCCGGCCCTTGACCGGGTTGGCCAGGCGGGCCGCCTCGGCCAGGCCCGGGGCGTCGCGGTCGAGCACCAGGCGCGTCCCCTCGGGAGTCAGGTCGCGGGGCCCGAACCCCGTGCCGCCGGTGGTCACCACCAGACCGGCGAAACCCTCGGTCATGCGGCGCAGGGCGAGGGCGACGCTCTCGGTTCCATCGGCGACGGTGTCCCAACCGGCGACGTCCCAGCCGGCGTCAACGAGGAGGGCAGCCAGCGCCGGCCCCGACCGGTCCTCACGGGTCCCGGCGATGACGCCGTCGGAGACGACGAGGACCTTGGCCCGGAGCAGGTCGGCGGTCTCGGCCATCACCCGATTGTCCCTCGTCCGGCCGACCCCCGAGCGAACCTCGCGCGATCGGACCCCTTCACCCCGGGGCGATCGAGCAGGAGTCGGATGGGGGCGGTGCCGATCATTCGCCGAGGCGCTCGCCGGGGCGGAGGCGGGCGCCGTTGCGCCAGGCCGTGGCGGCCTGGACGGGGCGACCCTCGAGTTGCACCTCGACGAGCGCCAGACCGCCATCGCCCGCGCTCACCACCAGGCGATCGGCGTCGATCACGCCGGGCGGCGTGACTTCACTCCCGGGGGGAACGAGGCGGGCGCGAGGGATCTTCAGGCGGGCGCCCCGGAACGTCGTCCACGCCTGTCCGAGGCGCACCAGCCGGTGGAGCTCGACGGCGGGGCGGCTCCAGTCGAGCCGGTGCTCGTGGGGCTCGATCTTGTCCGCGTAGGTGGGCTCCCCTTCCTGGGGCCGGGGATCGGGCAACCCGTCGCGGAGCAGGCCCAGGAGGAGCTCGGTGCCCCGCTCGGCGAGCACCGCCCGCAGGTC
>DASZJY010000478.1:0-6608 GCA_035947635.1 Acidimicrobiales bacterium
GCTCCCGGCCGCAAGGACCCCACGCGGATGCGGGCGTTCGTGGCCGCGGCCAAGGCGGCGGGCGACGACCCCTACGACCCCGTCGACCTCGCCCCCTACGTCTGGGAGGACGCCGGAGCATGAGCGAGCACGCCGGGCTCATGGGCGAGCCCGGCCCCCGCGGGAGGTTCGGCGAGTTCGGCGGCCGCTACCTGCCCGAGTCGCTCGAGCCCGCCTGCGCCGAGCTCGAGCAGGCGTTCGCCGCCGCGTGGGCCGACCCCGCCTTCCGGGGGGAGCTCGACGCTCTCCTCCGGGACTACGGCGGGCGCCCGACGCCGGTCACCGAGTGCCACCGGCTGTCGGAGCGGCTGGGGGTGCGCCTGCTCCTCAAGCGCGAAGACCTCGCCCACACCGGCTCCCACAAGCTGAACAACGTCATCGGCCAGGCGCTCCTCGCCCGCCGCATGGGCAAGCCCCGCCTCATCGCCGAGACCGGGGCCGGCCAGCACGGTGTGGCCACCGCCACCGCCGCCGCCCTGTTCGGCCTCGAGTGCAGGGTCTACATGGGCGAGGTCGACGTAGACCGCCAGGCGCTGAACGTCTTCCGCATGCGCCTGCTGGGCGCCGAGGTCGTCCCGGTGGGCTCGGGCAGCCGGACGCTGAAGGACGCCATCAACGAGGCCCTGCGCGACTGGCTGGCCAGCGTCGAGACCACCCATTACTGCCTCGGCTCGGTGATGGGGCCCCACCCCTACCCGTGGATGGTCCGGGAGTTCCAGCGGGTGATCGGCAACGAGGCCCGGGCCCAGTGCCGGTCGCTCCTCGGCGGGGCCGACCCCGACGTGGTGGTGGCATGCGTCGGTGGGGGCTCCAACGCCGCCGGCACCTTCTCGGGATTCGTCGACACCGATGCGCGCCTCGTCGGGGTCGAACCGGCGGGCGGGGCGGCCGTCGGGCGGGGCATCCCCGGCGTGGTGCACGGCTCGAAGTCGTTCCTGCTCCAGGACGAGCACGGGCAGGTCCTCGAGGCCCACTCCGTGTCGGCCGGTCTCGACTACCCCGGCGTCGGCCCCGAGCACGCCCACCTCGCCACCATGGGGCGGGTCACCTACGAGGCGGCCGCCGACGAGGAGGTGATCGCCGCCTTCCGGCTCCTGGCCGAGACCGAGGGCATCATCCCCGCCCTCGAACCCGCCCACGCCCTGGCCTGGGTGGTCCGGGCGACGGCTGGGGGTGACCTGGGCCCGGGCGCGACGGTGCTCGTCACCCTCTCGGGCCGGGGCGACAAGGACGTGGCCCAGGTGATGGACCTCCTTCCAGACCTGGCTCAGCCAAGCGGACAATGAGCCGTCTCGAGGAGGAGCTCCGCGCCCGCCGCGACGCCGGGCGCAAGCTGCTCGTGCCGTTCGTCACGGGAGGACTCGGCGCCGACTGGCTCGACGTGGTGCGGGCGGTGGCGGCGGCGGGGGCCGACGCGGTGGAGGTGGGACTCCCGTTCTCCGACCCCGTGATGGACGGCCCCGTCATCCAAGAGGCGTCGGCTCGCGCCCTGACGGCGGGGGCCACGCCGGCGGGGCTGGTCGCCGAGCTGGCCCGGGCCGACGCCGGCGTGCCCCTCGTGGTGATGACCTCGTACAACCTGGTCTTCCGGGCCGGCCACCGACGCTTCGCCCGCTCGCTGGCCGAGGCCGGCGTCGCCGGTGCGATCCTGCCCGACCTCCCCCTGGAGGAGCTCGGCGACTGGGCCCGGGCGGCCGACGACGCCGGGATCGACACGATCCTGCTGGTCGCCCCCACGACCCCGGAGCAGAGGCTGGCGGCGATCTGCGATCGCTCGCGGGGCTGGGTCTACGCCGTCGGCCACCTGGGGGTCACGGGCGAGCGGACCACGCTGTCGTCCTCGGCCGCCTTGATCGGCAAGCGGGTGAAGGCGGTCACCGACAAGCCCGTCCTCGTCGGCATCGGGGTCTCCACGCCCGACCAGGCCGCCCAGGCGGCCGCCGCCGCCGACGGCGTGATCGTCGGGTCGGCCCTGGTCAGGCGGGTCCTCGCCGGGGCGGGCCCGGACGGGGCGGCTTCCTTCGTCTCCGAGCTCCGGGCCGCTCTGGACTGACCGACCGGCGATCCTGCCGCATTCCTCCCGTTTTTTGGGCAGTAATCCCGGACCCAAAGGCAAGAGGAGGCCCGATGTCCCAGCAGGAAGGCGACGCCCCCAGCCAGTTGCCCGGCGACGAGAAACGCCGAAGACGTGGCGGAGGAAGAAGGCGTGGACAAGGGCGATGACGGCGGCGGCGACGAGGGTGGCGGTGGCGACGAGGGTGGCGGTGGCGGCGGCGACGGCGACGGCGGCGAGGACGAGGGCGACGGCGGTGGGGGCGACTCCGACGAGTAGCCCGGGGCCTCAGGCCGCCGGCTGAGCGGCCCGGGCCGACCGCCCCAGCTCAGCCGGATGTAACCCCCGCCGCCGCCCGCAGGTCCAACACCAAACCTCGAGCGCGGAGAAGGTGTTGGGCCAGGCTGTCCTCTTTCCCGGGCAAGGCACGCAGACGCCCGGCATGGGCGTCCCCTGGCGCGCCCATCCGGCGTGGGAGGTCGTCGAGCGGGCCGAGGCGGCGGTCGGCGAGCCCCTCGCCCACCTCCTCCTGGAGGCCGACGAGGAGCAGCTGGCCCGCACCCGCGAGGCGCAGCTGGTGGTGATGCTGGTGTCGCTCATGGGCTGGGAGGCTGTCCGTGAGCGCATCGGTCCCCCCGTGGCCATGGCCGGCCACTCCCTGGGCCAGGTCACCGCCCTGGTGGCGGTAGGCGCCCTCTCGCTCGAGGAGGGCGTTCGTCTCGCTGCCCGCCGGGCCGAGTGCACCCAGCGGGCCGCCGACGCCACCGGCGGGCGCATGGCCGCCCTCATGGGTGCCAACGTCGAACAGGCCGAGGAGGCCTGCCAGCCCGCCCCCGGCGCCCTGCCCACCTGCTGGGTCGCCAACGACAACGCCCCTGGCCAGGTGGTCGTCGGCGGCACGCCCGAGGGACTCGAGGCGGCCGTCACCCGGGCCAAGGAGCTGGGTGTCCGCCGGGTCCTGCCCCTGAACGTGGGAGGCGCCTTCCACACCCCGCTCATGGATGCCGCCCGCCAGGAGCTCGAGCCCGTCCTCGCCGCCACCCGCTTCGCCCCCTCGGGTTGCCCGGTGGTCTCCAACGTCGATGCCCGCCCCTACGACGACGGGGAGGGGTGGCGGTCCCGCCTGGCCGACCACCTCGTCCGCCCGGTGCGGTGGCGCTCCAGCATGGAAGCGCTGGTCGCGCTGGGAGCCCAGTCGTTCGTCGAGGTGGGCCCGGGAGCGGTGCTGGGCGGGCTGGCCCGCCGCACCCTTCCCGACCACCAGGTCCGCAACGTCGCCGTCCCCGACGACGTCCCCCTCATGGAGGTCGCATAAGATGACCACTGGCCACACGGCCGCCGGTCACGCCGGTCGTCCCGCCGAGAACACCGGAGTTCACGGTGAGCGCCCCCTCGTGCCCGAGCGGGTCATCGTCGCCCCCGCCGAGGGGCGCTTCCGCCCCCTGACCTCCGCCGACTCCGCCGACATCGCCGAGGAGCAGGTGATCGGCTTCGTCGAGAGCCCCAACCGCTCAACCCCGGTCCGCAGCCCCTTCCGGGGCGTGCTCATGGGGACGCTGGCCCACGCCGGCGAGCGGGTCCGGGAGGGACAGCCGGTCGCCTGGCTGCGCCTGGCCTGACCTCCGAGGCCGTGCCGTATGCTGACCGGATGACGGCCTGGGACCAGGCGGCGCCGAGCCCGGCCCCGGCCGCACATCCCCACCGGTTCCGGCCTGCCCCGGGCGGGCGCGCCGTCGTCGCCGGGTGGGGTACCGCCATCCCCGAGACGGTCGTCACGAACCACGACCTGGCCCACCGAGTCGATACCAACGACGCCTGGATCGTCGAGCGCACCGGCATCCGGGAGCGGCGGGTGGCCGGCCCCGGCCAGACCACCGCTTCGATGGCGATCGAGGCGGGCGCCGCCGCCATCAAGCTGGCCGACCTGAGCCCGGCCGACGTCGGGATCTGCATCGTCGCCACCTGCACGCCCGAGCAGCCCATCCCGGCCACCGCGTCGTTCGTGCAGGAAGGCCTGGGCCTGCGCTGCGGGGCCTTCGACCTCGATGCTGCCTGCGCCGGTTTCGTGTACGCCCTGGTGGTGGGGGCGGGGCTCCTCTCCACCGGCGGCCTCGACGCCGTGCTGGTGGTGGGCTCGGAGACGCTCTCTCGCGTCGTCGACCAGGAAGACCGCTCCACGTGCGTCCTCTTCGGCGACGGCGCCGGTGCGGTCATCCTCGTGCCCGAGGGCTCGGGTCCCGCCGGGCCCCACCGCCCCAACGGCACCGACGGCGCCGGGCTCCTGGCCTGGGACCTCGGCTGTGACGGCTCGGCCGCCTCCCTGCTGGCCGTCCCCGCCGGGGGCAGCCGCCTGCCGGTGAGCCCCGAGACGGTCGCCGCCGGCCAGCACTTCCTCAAGATGGAGGGTCAGGAGGTCTTCCGGCGGGCGGTGCGGGCGATCGTCGACTCCGCCGCCGCCACCCTCACCCAGGCGGGAGTGGCGGCCGCCGAGGTGGACCTGTTCGTCCCCCACCAGGCCAACGCCCGGATCATCGACGCCGCCGCCAGCCGGCTGGGCATCTCGCCCGACCGGACCTTCGTCAACATCGACCGTTACGGCAACACCTCGGCCGCCTCCATCCCCATCGCCCTCGCCGAGGCGGCCGACGCCGGGCGCCTCCACCCCGGCGACCTGGTGCTCCTCTCGGGCTTCGGCGCTGGCATGTCGTGGGCCAGCGCCCTGCTCCGCTGGTGACGGTCGCTCGCCGGCGGGCCTGAGCTGTGGGCGGGCGCGTCGCCTTCGTCACCGGCGCGTCCCGCGGCATCGGGAGGGCGTGCGCGGTGGCCCTCGGCGCCGACGGTCACCACGTCGGCGTCTGCTACGGCCATGACGACGAGGGGGCGGAGGACACCTGCAAGGCGGTCGAGGCCGCCGGCGGCCAGGCGCTGGCGGTGCGCGCCGACGTGGCCGACCAGGCGGCGGTCGACGCCGCCTTCGCCAAGGTCGAGGAGGGGTTCGGGCGGGTGGAGGTGCTCGTCGCCAACGCCGGCATCACGCGGGACGGCCTGTTCGTACGCATGAGCGAGGAGCAGTGGACCGACGTCCTGCGCACCAACCTCGACGGGGCCTTTCATGCCATCCGGCGGGCGGCGCCGGGCATGCTGCGGGCCCGCTTCGGGCGCATCGTGACCATAGGGTCGGTGGGAGGTCTCGGCGGCGCTGCCGGCCAGGCCAACTACGCGGCGGCCAAGGCCGGCCTCATCGGCCTCACCCGGGCCCTCGCCCGTGAGCTGGGGAGTCGTAACGTGACCGCCAACGTCGTGGCCCCGGGCCCCATCAGCACGGCGATGACCGACTCCCTCTCCGCGGAGCGGCGGCAAGAGATGACCGATCTGGTCCCGTTGGGCCGTTTCGGGACGCCCGAGGAGGTCGCCGCGGTCGTCGCCTTCCTGTGCTCCGACGCCGCCGGCTACGTGAGCGGTGCGGTCGTCCCAGTCGACGGCGGGATGGGCATGGGGCACTGACGACCGGTTCGGGAGAAACGGCCTCTGCCTGCTAGCGTCTCGGGCACGAGGGCTTCCCCCACAGGAGCTCCCCCCGGCAGGATCGGTAACCATCCATCCTTCCTGGGAGTCCGTTGCTTTGAGGGCGCGCTCCAAGGCAGTGTCCTCCGAGGCGGCTCGACGCCGGAGGAGGCACAGGGGCTCGAAAGTCCCACCCCACTCAGAGGAGGACCGTGACGATGGACCGCCAGGAAGTGCTCGGCAAGATCGCCGACGCCGCCGTCGAGGTGTTGGGAGTCGAGCGCGAGCTGGTCACCGAGGACGCCAGCTTCAAGGACGACCTCGACGCCGACAGCCTCGACCTCGTCGAGTTCGTGATGGCCGTGGAGGAGAGCTTCGGCATCTCGATCCCCGAGGAGAAGCTGCAGAACATCACGACCGTCGGGGCGGCCGTCTCCTACGTCATGGACAACGCCGGCGCCGAGTCGGCCCCAGCCGAGACGGGGTCGGCCGGGTGAGCGAGCCGGCCCGGCACCGGGTCGCCGTGACCGGTCTCGGCGTCAAGACGCCGGCCGGATGCGATCTCGAGACCTTCTGGTCGACGCTGTGCGAGGGCCGCTCGACGGCCGCGCCGATCCGCCGCATCGACGTCTCCGAGCTGCCCATCGGGTTCGGCTGCGAGATCAGCGACTTCGATCCCGAGCCCTACCTGGGCTACAAGGAGGCCCGTCGCACCGACCGGGTGGCCCAGCTCGGCTTCGCCGCCGCCGCCGACGCCCTGGCCTCAGCCGGCGACCCCGCCTCCGATCCCGCCCGCTGCGGCGTGGTCGTGGGCACGGGGGTGGGCGGGCTCATCACCCAGGAGGAGCAGGAGAGGGAGCTGTTCAGTCGGGGCGCCTCTCGGGTCTCGCCGTTCCTCGTCCCCATGATGATGGCCAACGCCACCGCCGCCCTTGTAGCCATGAAGCTGGGCTGGACCGGCCCCAACTTCTGCGTTGCCACCGCGTGCACCGCCGGCGCCCACGCGGTGGGC
>DASZJY010000479.1:0-3030 GCA_035947635.1 Acidimicrobiales bacterium
AACCGCGGCCAGCGTCTCCAGGGTCGGGATGTCCCCGGCACAGGCCATGACCACGTCGGGCTCCTCGCCCTGATCGTTCGAGGCCCACTCGAAGAGCCCGATGCCCCTTGTGCAGTGGACGACGGCATCGTCCATGCCGAGGTAGTTGAGCGCTGGCTGTTTCCCGGCCACTACGACGTTCACGTACTGCTTGGTGCGCAGGCAGTGGTCGGCAGTGGAGAGGAGGGTGTTGGCGTCGGGCGGCAGGTAGACCCGGATGACCTCCGCCTTTTTGTTGACCACGTGGTCGATGAAGCCGGGGTCCTGGTGGGAGAACCCGTTGTGGTCCTGGCGCCAGACGTGGCTCGACAGGAGATAGTTGAGCGACGCGATCGGTCGCCGCCAGGGGATGGCGTTGGTGGTCTTCAGCCACTTGGCGTGCTGGTTGAACATCGAGTCGACGATGTGGATGAAGGCCTCGTAGCAGTTGAACAGGCCGTGCCGCCCGGTGAGCAGGTAGCCCTCGAGCCAGCCCTGGCACAGGTGCTCGGAGAGGACCTCCATCACCCGCCCGTCGGGGGCCAGGTGGTCGTCGCCCGGCTCGGTCCCCTCGAGCCAGGTCCGGTCGGTCACCTCGAACACGGCCTGCAGGCGGTTCGACGCCGTCTCGTCGGGACCGAACAGCCGGAAGCTGTCGGGGTTGAGGCGGACCACGTCACGCACGTAGCGGCCCAGCTCGGTGGTGGCGGAGGCGAAAGTGGTGGCCGGCTTGATGACCTCGACGGCGTAGTCCCGGAAGTCGGGGAGCCGTAGATCGCGCAGCAGCGTGCCGCCGTTGGCGTTGGGGTTGGCGCTCATCCGCCGAGCGCCTCTGGGCGCCAGGTCGGCGATCTCCGCCCGGGGCGCCCCGGCCTCGTCGAAGAGCTCGGCCGGCCGGTAGCTGTGCATCCACGCCTCGAGCGCGGCCCGCTGCTCGTCGTCGTCGTGGGTGTCGGCCAGCGGCACCTGGTGGGATCGGAACGAGCCCTCGATCTGCTTTCCGTGCCACTCCTTCGGGCCGGTCCAGCCCTTGGGGGTACGAAGGACGATCATCGGCCAGCGAGCCGAGCGGACGACGCCCCCCACCCGGGCCTCGCCCTGGATGCGGGCGATCTCGTCGAGGCAGGCGTCGAGGGCGGCGGCCATGGCCTGGTGCATGGCGGTGGGGTCCTCCCCCGCCACGACCACGGGGAGGTGGCCGAAGCCCTCGAGCAGGTCGAGCAGCTCGGGCTCAGGGATACGGCTCAGGAGCGTGGGGTTGGCGATCTTGTAGCCGTTGAGGTGGAGGATGGGGAGCACGCCGCCGTCGCGTCCGGGGTGCACGAACCGGTTCGAGTGCCAGGACGTGGCCAGCGGGCCCGTCTCCGCCTCGCCGTCGCCGACGATGCAGGCGCACACCAGGTTGGGGTTGTCGAAGACGGCCCCGTAGGCGTGGGCCAGGGCGTAGCCGAGCTCCCCGCCCTCGTGGATCGACCCGGGCGTCTCCGGCGCCACGTGGGAGGGGATCCCACCGGGAAAGCTGAACTGGCGGAATAGGGCCCGCATGCCCTCCTCGTCCCGGCCCAGGTGGTTGTAGATCTCCGAGTAGGTGCCCTCCAACCAGGCGCACGCCACCGCCGCCGGGCCGCCGTGGCCGGGGCCCATCACGTAGATCATGTCGAGGTCCCGGGCCCGGATGACGCGGTTGAGGTGCACGTAGCAGAAGTTGAGCCCCGGCGTGGTGCCCCAGTGACCGAGCAGTCGGGACTTCACGTGCTCCGGCCGCAGGGGCTCTCGCAGCAGCGGGTTGTCCAAGAGGTAGATCTGGCCGACCGACAGGTAGTTCGCCGCTCGCCACCAGGCGTCGACCCGGCGCAGCTCGTCGTCGTCGATCGGCCGGCCGCTCTCGACCCGGTCCTGCATTCCGTCACGAGTGGCCTGCGTCAGGGTCATCGTCGCGCCTCCCTCGTCTGGTCCTCGATCATTCTTCCGCTCCGCAGAGCGGTCGTCAGCGGTTCTGGCCGACGACCGCCGGCTCGGGCGTCCACGCGTCCGCCCACCGATGCAGCTCGACTTCGCGCGCCTGGGCCGTCGCATCGCCGTGGAGGGGCACAACTCGACGAGAACGTTGGCGCCCCCGCCGCCAGGGCGCCCGAGCCCGACGTGACGTCGACCGAGAGTCGCCTTCGGCGGGGGGGATCTCACCGGTCAACGAATGGGAGTGTTCGTCCCGCTGCTCATTGGGAGCCGGGGTCGTCCTGTCGGCCATTGCCTTCTTCGTCGTCGAGCGGATCTCCGGCGCGGCCCCGGCCCGGACCAGCCTCTGGCCGACCACCCAGCCGAACTGTTCGTCGAAGTGGCTCTCCAGCGACCACCCATCCGAACTGATCGGGAAAGTGGCTCTTCGGGGGCGACCGCCCGCCCGCGGACTCCGGAAAGTTCCGTCTCCACGTCGGCTGTTCCGGGCTGCCCGGGGCTGGACCGCTACTGGATCCCGCTGGGGCGGGCCACCACGTCGTCCGGCTCAGCGGCAAGGTCTACGAGGCTGCCTTGGCCCTGACGCAGCGGCGACTCCGGCCAGGGGCGGACGGTTCTCCACGCGCCGGAACCTCGCCACCGCCGTGGCCCATGAACTGGCGCCCCGCGGGTGCCCTGATCGACCTTCCAGCTGGTGACACGAGTTGGTTTCCGTCGCCCGCTCGCCGCGACGAGGGCCTGGCAAGACCTGGCCCGCTCCGGCGAGCAGGGAGCAGCATCGTCCAGCCGTTTCGACGGCCAAAGAGCCTCGCGCAGGGACCGTTCGACCCCCTCGACTGAGCAGGAAACCGGCGCGAATCACGGCCCCGGCGCGTACCCTGTGGCAATGAGCCGCCTCGCCCACTACTGACGCACCGGCCTTCTCCGAGGACTGCCCCTCGCCGCCCGGGCGCCGGTGTCGGCGCTGGCCGCAGTCCTTCTCGTGGGACTTGTCGACGAGTCGGCATGGTTCTTGCCTTTTGGCGCGCTCGAGTCCTTTAGCGCCGACCTCGACCT